>DATLVQ010000666.1:0-3234 GCA_035577325.1 Bryobacteraceae bacterium
GCAGCCCAGCGCATAGCCCACCCACATCAAGTAGAACGTTGGCGTGCGCAGCATTTCGCCGGGACTGAATTCCCGCAAAGTGACGGCGTGCTTTGAAGTGGCCACCGGAGCCCAGCCTGCTGGTTTGTAACCTGCCGGCGGGTTCCGCAGCAGGAGCGCGCCAACCACTGTCATGACCAGGAAGATCCCACCCAGGATCTGAAACGTGGATGGCAGGCCGTAGTTCGGGATCAGCACTAATTGCGATACCGGACCGAAGATTGCGGAGCCCGCGCCGTAACCGCCCACCGCCAAGCCGATCGCCAATCCGCGTTTATCGGGGAACCACTTGGCCATAACGGGTATCGGCGTAGCATAGCCAAAACCATTGCCCAGCCCGCCAATCACGCCGAAGCATATAAAGAGGTACGTCAAACTGGTGGTGTAAGAGCATAGAAAGAAACCCAAGCTCACCAGAATTCCGCCCGCCAGGGAACAGGAAAGGGGCCCGAACTTGTCCTGTATACGCCCCGCCACCACAAACGTAAGCGCAAACACTACCACGGCGATCGTAAAGACCATCGACGTGTCGGCGCGCTTCCACCCGAATTGTTTTTCGAGCGGCGCCACGAAGACGCTCCAACCGTAAAGCGTGCCGAGCGCTAGATTCATGGACAATCCGCCGACTACCCTCCACCACCGGCTGATGCCCGGCTCTCGCAATGTTTGCATGGTGCTGGTTGTCACGGCTGAAACTCCCTTCGTTTGGTATCCGGTGCGTTCCTATTCTATGCTGCAGCGGTAGAGCAGCAATTCTTGGATTAGAGCATGTTCGAGCCACTAACCGCGTTGATGTGGTGATGACTGTCTCACCGTCCACGGTCGGCCAAGCCGTAGATTGGATATTGCGTCCTGGACGATCGACGCTTCTACCGTTTAGGTGGACCGTTGGCTTGGATCGTCCGCGACTCGTACGCGGCTTGCCGGCGGTCCTCCAGGCACTTTGGCGCCAAGCTTTAGAAGAGTGCCGCGTGATCCAGGAGCTATTCGGAAACAAGAGCTTCGCAGGGATCGCGACCCTCCTTCCCTTCCGTGAGGCGAAATCGATATTGTCTCTCGATAAGCGCGTTCTCGCTCCGAGATCACGGCAGAGCAGGTATGGGCAGGATACTCACAACGTAACACGCGTCGTACTTGACTGGCGATTACTTCGTGATGGAGCGTTACGAAACCGGGGGTTTGCTCCCGACGCAGCAAATCCATCCTTTTCTTAGTTCTGCAATGACCTGAACGTCTGAGTAACCGGCATTCCTGAAGAGTTCGCGATGCTCCTCAACACTGAGGAGTGCCATACCAGTACGTTCAGAGTATCCTTCGGCGGCTTTTGAAGCGAAGGCCTCTGCTCCCCTGTAGACTTCCGCGATGATGATCAGCCTCCCACCCGGCTTCAGGACTCTGAGAACTTCGCGTAGATCCGTCGGCAAAGCAGGCCACCAGAAGTGCGTCTCGACCGCCGTGACGACATTAAACGTGCCGTCGGAAAACGGCAACCGGGAGACTGACGCTCGCCGAATCTCAACCCGGGCAATATCGATCCATTGCTTGTTCGTTCGCATTGCCACCGCCACGCTCTCCTTCGAGTGATCGATGCCATAGACCTTGCCTTGAGTGGCGATTGCAGCCAACTTACTGAGGGTTCTGCCACCGCCGCAACCTACGTCAAGGACGATGTCCTGTTTTCCTATCGAAGCGTGCGATAAGCCCCAATCTGTCACCTTGGAGTGCCGCGAATTCATATTCCGCAAAACCCATCGGCCCAACCATCCGGTGGGGTTCTGGCATTGATTTACCCGTGAGCTTCTGCCGGTCAACAGCGCGGTCCCCCTGAACATTCTACGCAACGAGCCCTGGGCGAGAACGGCTCCTGGTAAGCGACCAGCCACGACCTTGGCGTCCGAGCGGGGCACAAAAGCTCATGGCGCCTCGTAACCGGCTTTCACACGCCGCTCATGTTAGCTTGTTTGAGGCGAACGGATGACGTGCGACGCGCGGCCAGCCTCGCAGATGGGGGGAATATGAGGACGGGACGATTGGAGGCTTTCAGCGATGGCGTGATCGCAATTATCATCACGATCATGGTGCTGGAAATGAAAGTGCCTCACGGCGGCAGCCTGAACGACCTATTGCCCGTACTGCCGGTCTTCCTCAGCTACGTCCTGAGTTTCGTGTATATCGGTATCTACTGGAACAATCACCATCACCTGCTGCATGCCACCACGACTGTAACGGGCGCGATCCTTTGGGCGAACCTGCATTTGTTGTTCTGGCTGTCATTGTTTCCGTTTGCTACCGGCTGGATGGGGGAGAATCATTTCAACGCACTACCCACCGCACTCTACGGCCTCGTGCTGCTGCTGGCCGCTATCGCGTATTACCTGCTCCAGCAGGCGATCATCCGCTCGCAGGGACCGGAATCGATTCTGAAGAAGGCTGTTGGCCGGGACTGGAAGGGCAAGCTCTCGCCGGTTCTGTATATAGCTGCGATTGTTGCCACCCTGCGTGAGCCGTGGATCTCCGAGGGGATTTTCGTGGCCGCTGCACTGATCTGGCTCATTCCAGACCGGCGGATCGAAAAGGTTCTGCCACGGAACGACGTTTGACCCCATGGATTCGGGCAGATGGTCGCCACTCTTCCCGAGGTAAATGCGTCGCCTACCAGTGGCGTTCATCGGTCCGGCATCGCGCAGGCTATGCAGTCACCTGAAGCACGATTTTGCCTGGAGCGTGGCCTGCGGCGCCGTGCTCAAACGCTTCGCGTGCGCGAGCCAGTGGAAGCACCTCGGATAATACCGGCTTCAGCTTCCCCATATCCACAAGTCCGGCGATTTGATCAAGCTGTCCTCGATTTCCGCTAACAATGAAAAACACACCGCGCACGCCGTGCTGTTCGGCGACATCAGCCGGAATCGGAGAAACCAGTGTCACTAGCACTCCGCCCTTCCGCAGCACGCGCCAGGAACGCTCCCGCGTCTCGCCGCCGACCGTATCCAGCACTACATCGATGTCCCGCAAAGTGTCCTCGAAACGCGTCGCGTGGTAGTCGATCACGTCGTCAGCTCCCAGACTGCGTACGAGCGCGGTGTCGCGCGCAGATGCCGTGGCTAGTACGCGGGCCCCTCGCCACCGTGCCAGTTGCACTGCCATCATTCCCACTCCGCCGGCGCCTCCGTGTATCAGCACGGCTTGCCCCACACC
>DATLVQ010000667.1:0-9362 GCA_035577325.1 Bryobacteraceae bacterium
CTGACGGAGCAGGATTATCCCGGTACCAAACGCATCGAAGATTGGCCCAGCTGGGGCATTCCGATTTTCCAGTGGGCGAAGAAGCAAAATGCCGTGGCCGGCTTCGCACACTCCGGCTGGGGGCTCGCGCTCAAGAATGAAAGACTTCCCACCAGTGAAATTCCGCCATTCGATGGCATCGGCGCCAATGAGTTTATCGTGGGCGTCACGCAGAACCTGGTGGATTTCATTTCTACGGTGGACACGCCGTACGCCTACGAGTTGAACATCTGGTATCACACCCTCAACGTCGGCTACCGCGCGCGCATCAGCGGCGAAACGGATTTTCCGTGCATCTATGGCGAGCGCGTAGGTCTGGGCCGCAGCTACGTGCGCCAGCGCGAGAAGCACGACTACCGAGATTGGGCCGATGGCATCCGCGAAGGGCGTAACTATGTTTCCGACGGTAAGAGCCATCTGATTGACTTCCGCGTCAACGGCCAGGAAATGGGCGCTGGCGCAAGCGAAGTCCGGCTGGCTGCGCCGGCGAAGGTGCACGTCACGGCGAACGTTGCGGCCTTGCTTAACGATACGCCGGATGAAAGCATACGCAAACGATCCTACGATCAGAAGCCCTACTGGGATCTGGAGCGTGCCCGCATCGGCAGTTCGCGCAAAGTGCCGTTGGAACTGGTGGTGAACGGGGAGCCTGTAGCGCGCCAGGAAATCGACGCCGACGGTACGGAGCGTCCAATTATGTTTGACTATCACATCGACCACAGTAGTTGGGTCGCGTTGCGCATTCTGCCCTCGTCACACACTAATCCAATTTTCGTTCTGGTGAACGAGAAACCGATTCGCGCCTCGCGCCAGAGCGCCGAGTGGTGTCTGAAGGCGGTCGACCAGTGCTGGTCGCAGAAGAGCCCGCACATTCGCCTTGAAGAACGCGGCGAGGCCCAGCGCGCATACGATGCCGCGCGAGACGCATACCGGCAGCGGTTGAATGAGAGCACACCCGCGAATTAATGCAGCGGACTGTTTCGCTTGCGCCCGGAATGCCGGAGGTCTGCCGGCTTGGGCTGGCCACGCGCGGTAACACGCAACTGAAGGCTGAGGACGTTGAGCACGCCATCGAGCTGGGCGTGAATTATTTGAATTGGTGCGGGCATTCGGATGGGTTGAGCCGTGCAGTCGCGCGACTGGGCAAGCAGCGCGATCAAATCGTTGTTGCCGCGCAGTTCGAGGCACGGTCATCACATGACGCCGAGCGTGAGTTGGCCTCCATGCTTGGGGAACTCAATACGAGTTATATCGATGTACTCACGCTTTACTACGTGGAATCGCAGAACGAGTGGGACGAGATCACTGCGCCGGGCGGGGCGTGGGAATATTTGGCCGAACAAAAACGGCAGGGACGCTTGAAATTGATCGGCCTGACCAGCCACCAGCGCAGGCTGGCTGCATGCTGGGCGCATACCGGCAACCTCGATCTTCTGATGATCCGCTACAACGCGGCGCATCGCGGCGCCGAGCGCGACTTGTTTCCGGTTGCGCGGGACAGGCGAATTCCGGTCGTCACTTTTACTGGGCTACGCTGGAAAGCTCTGCTGGCACACACGCCGGAAGATCCGCAGGGATTCACGCCACCCTCGGCAGTCGAGTGCTATCGCTTCTGTCTGGCGAATCCCGCGGTGGCTGTGGCGCTGGCGGCGCCGGGAAATCGGAGTGAGCTCGATCAGGATCTTGGGTTACTGGATGACTGGCACGCGCAGGAAGATGTGGCGCGCGACACTTTGGTCGCCCACGGCGAGCGGGTGCGCCGGACGGCGGGCGAATTCACGTGATTTGGCACGCGCCGTGCACTGCGTTATCTCTGGCCGAACGTAAAGCGATTGATCGTTTCAAGTGCATGCCTGCTGCTATAATCATTGACGCAAATAGATCAAACTTTCCTGGGCGCCGGGCAGCGCATCACTCTGGCTGAGCTTGACGGTCCGCGCGGCGGCGATGTCCATGCGGATGACGGGCGTCTGATCGCGCGCCGGCTCTCTTTAATCATGTCGAGACGCTTCACCCTCGAGGAGGCAGAAAGCCTTCTCCCCGAAATCGAGAAGAGCATCCGTGAGGGTATCTCATCGAAATCCGAATTGGAACAGGCGGAGACCGCGCTTCAGGCCATCAACCAGCGCGTGATCATGTTAGGCGGCGTGCTGGTGGATCGTTCAGCCGTTTACCAAAACAGACTGCGGCGAGACCAGAGCGCCGAGCGTCTGAAAGCCGCCATTCAGAAGATTCAGGAATCCGGCTGTCTGATCAAAGATCTGGACGTCGGCCTGGTCGATTTCCCCACGCTGTTCCGCGGCGACGAAGTCTATCTCTGCTGGAAACTCGGTGAGCAAGGCATCACCTTCTGGCACGGCGCGCAAGAAGGATTCGCGGGCCGCAAGCCGATTGACGCGGACTTCCGAGAGCACCATCGCGGCGATGCGGCGAACTAGATTTCGCGGGCGTTTTTCCTGAGACCGAAATGATAAACGGCAGCGCCTAGCGCAATTGTGGCGGCTGCGGTCAGCGAAGCTTTCGGCTGCCAGATCAATCCGTAGACGATCATGCCGGCGCCCACCAGAATGTAAGCCGCCGGGATCAACGGGAACGCGAAATTGACCGGCCCGAGCCGCTGCCACCCGCGCGTGCGCCGGAAAATAAAGAGGCTCGCCACCGACATCACGGTAAAAAACGTCAGGCTGAAGCCGATGTAAATCACCAGCTGCGGGAACGGTGTCAGCGTCATGAGGACCGCGCAGATGCCCTGCGCCACGATAGCCGCCACGGGCGTATGCCACTTGGGATTGACGATGGCGGCTGTCTTGAAGAATGCGCGGTTCTTCGCCATGGCATAGTACACGCGGGGACCGATGGTGACCATGGCGTTCACGGTCGATGTGATTGAAATCGCCATGAGCGCCGCAAATGCTCCCGCTATCTGCGGTCCGAACAGATTCGAAGCCGCGAGCGAACCAATCGCGAGCACACCTTTCATCTGCTCAAGCGGCGTCGAGTAGATGAAAATCAGATTCAATCCGACGTAAAGCGCGGTCACCAGCGCCGTGCCAGTCGCCAGAGCGAGCGGCAGCGTGCGATCCGGCTGTCTCAGTTCTTCGGCGACGTAGGTCGCGGCATTCCAGCCGCTGTAGCCGACCATCACCCAGAGCAGGCTGATCATGAACTGCACCGGCACCGAGACCGTCGAGGTGCGCACCGCGGGCTGCGAGAAGTGATCCCAGCTGCCCGATCCGGCGACGAATCCAAGAATCACAAATGAGGCAATGACGACAAGCTTGGTGCCGGTCAGCACGTTCTGCACCCTGGCCGTTCGCCCCACGCCGAAGCAGTTCAGGATGGTGAACGCACCAATCAGGGCGGAGGCCAGCAGTTGCGCGCCGCCGAATTTCAGCGAGAACGCCCCTGAACCGATCGTAAACTGCGCGTTGGCCTGCTTGAACGCCGGAAAGAAAAAGCCGACGTAATCGGCGAAGGCTAGCGCGGCCAAAGCGATGGGCGCGGAGAAACCCGCGAAGAACGACACCCAGCCCGTCATGAATCCCCACGTAGGTCCGAAGGCGCGTGTGAGATATACATATTCGCCGCCCGAGCTTGGAAAATTGATCCCCAGCTCGGAGTAACTCAGAGCGCCGCACAACGCGAACACGGCGCCGACAAACCAAGCCAGTAGAATTAATCGCGCGTTGCCGAGATCGCCTGCCATGAATCCGGTGGTGGCGAAGATTCCGGTACCCACCATGTTGGAAATCACCAGCGCCGTGGCGCTGAAAAAGCCGAGCTGGCGAAGGAGTCCGGCGTCGGGCTTAGTCGCGCGGGTGATGGTGGCCACGTTGGGTCTCTGGGGCCATTGTGGCATAGCGTAGAGCGCCCGGGGTTTACGCGGTTTCCATTTTGCGCAGAATCTGTTGCACCAGCTCGATCGGTAGCCCAACCACGTTCGTGTACGAGCCTTCGATCCGCTCGATGAATTTGGAACCCAGTCCCTGAATCGCATAAGCGCCGGCTTTGTCCATCGGCTCGCCGCTGGCTATATATCCCGTAATCTCTTCGGGCGTCAGCGGCCTGAACCAAACGCGCGTACTCGCGCAGTCGATGACCATTTCGGCGTCTCGCTGAAGGCAGATTCCCGTTAACACCCGGTGTTCGCGGCCCGCCAGCAAGCCCAGCATGCGCACGGCATCAGCGCTATTGGCTGGTTTTCCTAGAATTGCGCTGTCGACCACGACCACGGTATCGGCGCCCAGCACAGTCTCACCTGGCGCGGCGCCGGCCGCCATCGCCTTATCCCGCGCTACCCGCTTAACGTAGTCTTCCGGGCTCTCGCCGGGACGCGCGGTCTCATCCACATTAGCCGGCTTAACTGCGAATGGAATCCCTGCCTGCCGTAGAATCTCACTGCGGCGCGGCGACTGAGAAGCCAGCACGATCATGCGGGCGATCAGTGCGACGAGGCGCCGTTTGCGGGCTTTCGCTCACCAGCCGTGACCGCTACCGGAAGATAGTTCTGTTTGGGCGGCAGCGGGCAGGTTGCATAGGGCGTGAACGCGCACGGCGGATTCTCGGCTTTGTTGAAATCCAGGATCAGTTTGCCGTCTTTCGGCATGCCGGTGTATAGAAATCGCCCGGCGGCGTACGTTTCTTTGCCGCTGGTGAGGTCCTTGAGGATGAAAAACAGGTGGTCGCCTTCGAGTAAAGGTTCCAGGCGTAGCGTCCTGGCTTGCAGCTCAAACGTCGCATAGCCAGGACTTGGATTTGGCTCCGTATCTCCCAGCACATTCAGAATGGGAACCATTTTCGGTTGCGGGTACGAAGTGAATCGCGCCGTCACGCGAAATGCTTCCTGGACCGGAAACCATTGTGAGCCCGGATAATTGCGTCGCACAGCGCTGTCGTTGTCCCACAGGCGGATGCCGAAGCGCTTGCCGCGCTGGATCACGATCATGCGCAGACGCCCATTGGTGATGCGGTCGGCCGCGCCGGTTGAGTCCGCCTTCAGATCCATTCCGCCAGAGTCAGGCTTTCCGTTGATCATGAAGGCCGCGCCGCCGTTCAACGCCAACCGCGCTTTTCCATCGTGAAACAGAAACGCACCGGCTTTCCCGGGCGCCGAGCCTGGCGGCAGCACGATGTCGTTCTCTGCGCCCGTGCCGAACGTGTTGCGGCCTTCCTTGAGCCAGAAAAGCCCGGCGAGCGTGAGCCACCCGTTATCTCTTTTGAGGTCGGCCTCGTACCCCTCGCGCCATTTCTGAATTTCCGCGCGGTAGGTGCTGCTTCCCACTTCCGCGCCCGCCAGCGAGAGCGCAAGCCAGCAGCAAATGTGAAAGAGATTACGAACATGCATGAATGCAGTGAATGGGCAAAATTCGCCGACTAGTCTAGCACAGGCCCCATGCTAGAATGATTCCTTCCGGCCAACATGGAACGTGCCAGCAAGGTTCTCGGGAAGTTGAACCTTCCCGCGGGGACTGTTACTCACGACGCTCTCGTCTGCTCGGCTTGGGCCGGCGCGGTCGGCAAGAAAATCGCCGCGCATTCCCGCGCTGCGAAACTCGTGCGTGCGCACCTCGTCGTCGAAGTGGAAGATGCCATCTGGCAGCGGCAACTGTTCGCGCTGCGCGGTCAGATCGTGCGCAGGATCGAGGAGAGCGTCGGCGCCGGCCTGGTCGAGGAAATCGAATTTCGCGTCGCGCCCCGGCGGCTGGGTCCGCAGCGCGCCCAAAGCTCTCTTCCTAGCGCCGACGACGCCGATGACATTGCCGATCCCATGCTGCGCAACATCTATAAAGCTTCCCGTAAGAGGGGACTGGCTTGAAGATCACAGAGGACGAAGTCCGTTACGTGGCGGACCTGGCCAATCTGAAACTCACCGAAGAAGAAGTGCAAAAGTTTCAAGCGGACCTGGATGACATTCTGGTCCACATGGACCGCCTGAAAGAAATCGATACTTCGCAAGTTGAGCCAATGTCGCAAGTGCTTTACGAAGCCGAAGAGACCGCGACACTGCGTGCGGACCGAGAGCGTTCGGGGCTGGGCAGCCAGGTGGCGCTCGCCAACGCGCCGCTCGCGAGCTCCGGGTATTTCAAAGTTCCCGAAGTGATCAAGCGCTGACAACCCGATGGATATTGCTTCGCTGACCATCGATCAAGTTCGCGACGGACTACGCGCAGGCAAGTTCTCGTGCGTGGAATTAATCACCGAGGCTCTTCGCTTCGCCGCCGCCGAAAATTCGAAAACCAACGCTTACCTCACCTTTTCCGAGGACCGCGCGCTCGGGGCGGCGCGCCGCGTGGACGGGAAACTGGCGCACGGCGAAGATCTGGGCCCGCTCGGCGGTGTACCCGTAGCAGTGAAAGATGTAATTGTCACGAAGAATGTTCGCACAACATGCGGTTCGAAGCTCCTGGAGCATTACATTCCGCCATATGACGCTACGGCGGTCGAGCGGCTGGAAAACGCCGGCGGCATCATTCTGGGGAAAACCAATTGCGATGAATTTGCCATGGGCTCGTCGAATGAAAATTCGGCGTACGGGCCGGTGCGTAATCCGCTCGCGCTCGATCGCGTTCCCGGCGGATCGAGCGGCGGTTCAGCGGCGGCGGTGGCGCAAGGCACCGCGGTGGTCGCGCTCGGCTCCGACACCGGCGGCTCGGTCCGCCAGCCGGCTTCGTTCTGTGGTGTCGTCGGCGTTACGCCGACCTATGGCCGCGTGTCGCGCTACGGATTGACAGCGTTTGCCAGTTCGCTCGACCACATCGGCCCGCTGGCCCGCAGCGTACGCGACGCCGCCCGCCTGCTGGGCGTAGTTGCCGGCCGCGACCCGCTCGATTCCACTTCCGCCGAGGCGCCTGTGCCGGACTATCTCGCACATCTCACAGGTGATGTAAAAGGTGTGAAGCTTGGGCTGCCCCGTGAGTATCTAAAGGATCTGACGAGCGAAACTGGCGCTCTGATCGCAAGGGGCGTCGAGAAGTTGAAGAAACTGGGCTGCGAAATACAGGACATTACCCTGCCTGCCACGGATTACGCCATCGCGAGCTACTATATCATCGCCACTGCCGAGGCCAGCTCTAACCTGGCGCGCTATGACGGCGTGCGCTACACGTTTCGTTCGCGATCGAGCGACACGTTGAGCGATATGTACCGTAACACACGCGGCGAGGGTTTTGGCGCCGAGTGCAAGCGCCGTATCATGCTGGGGACCTACGTGCTCAGTTCAGGATATTACGACGCCTATTACCTCAAGGCGCAGAAAGTGCGGAGCCTCATCGCGCGTGATTTCACCAATGCATTCGCGCAGGTCGATGCCATCGTAGCTCCGGTCTCGCCGTTTCCTGCTTTCAAGATCGGTGAAAAAGTAAACGACCCGATGGCTATGTATCTCTCGGACATCTACACGATCACCGGAGATCTGGCGGGCATTCCCTGCATGAGCGTACCGTGTGGAAAAACGGCCGAGGGTCTTCCGGTCGGGATGCAATTTCTTGCCAGGCATTTTGATGAACAGCGCATGTTCCGCCTGGCCGACGCTTTTGAACGAGCCGGTGGCGCCAATTAACGGCGCCGCAGGTGAATCTATCTCAAAGGAGGCAATATGCCATTTTCACTGCCACCATTACCATACGCTACTGACGCGCTGGAGCCTCATATCGACAAGATGACCATGGAGATCCATCACGGTAAGCATCACAACGCCTACGTGACGAATCTCAACAAGGCGCTTGAATCCGCGCCTAACCTGGCCGGCAAGACGGTCGAGGAGCTGCTGGCCAACAATTGCGCCATCGTTCCCGAAAATATTAAAACCGCCGTGCGTAACAACGGCGGCGGCCACATCAACCATTCCATGTTCTGGACTATCATGGGGCCGAAAGCCGGCGGGCCGCCAACTGGCGCGCTCGCTGATGCCATCAAGAGCGCGTTCGGCGGCTTCGATCAGTTCAAGGAAAAGCTGAACGCTGCAGGCGCTACGCGCTTCGGTTCCGGCTGGGCGTGGCTGGTTCGGGACGGTTCGGGTAAGCTCGACGTCATCTCGACGGCCAATCAGGACAGTCCCATTATGGAAGGCAAATTCCCGGTGATGGGCATCGATGTCTGGGAGCACGCCTATTACTTGAAGTATCAGAACCGCCGCCCCGATTATCTCGGCGCCTGGTGGAACGTGGTGAACTGGGCGGAAGTCGCGAAGCGATTCGCATCCAAGTAGAACGGGCCTCTTTGTATTTCTTCACCTCTAGATGGCGGCGAATGCTCTGCTCCTGCCTAATTTAGGTTGGGAAACAGGGTGCGCCGCCAATAAAGGCGGATCAGCCGGCATGGCCCGGCCGCCAGGCGAGGTTTTCCGCCTTCACCCGTCGCGTTGCTGACATCTTTTGCCAGCTTGTTGGAGTCAGTGCTCAATACCGTGGATATTGACGCCATTATACTCCGCCCGGAACGAACGCAAGCGTTGCAGATCGTCCCAGAGAATCGAGCGCGCGCGCTCGCCTAGCGCGTTGTGATCCACGACTTTTTGAATGCATGCGATGCTGTCGTCCAGTTCGTGACGATTGAATCGCCCGGCGCTCCAAGCCCGCTGGAATTCGTACAGCTCTCTTCGCGCGTTATCGATCCGCTTTCTTTCCCCCCGTGAATACGCATCGGAATCCGCGTAGCGCAGATCGGACTGAACGCGATCGATCAGCGATCCACCGCCCCAATTGTTCGGTCCCTCCCGTCGGTACCCGCGATCGTCACGATCGTAATACCGGTCATCATCGCGATAACGGTCGCGATCCTGCGCATTGACGGCCAGCGTCATCAGCAACAGGCTACCGCCGGCCATAGTTCTCATCAGAAGACGTCGCATTCTCATCCCTCCTGCTGCCGAAAGACGCACGGGGCGCCGGCCTCGGTGCAGGGTTGGCCATTATTTATCGTTAATGCATAGGCGGGAAGAGCCGAACTGCATCAAGACAAACTGGTTTGCGCGTCCAGCGGAAGCGCCTGCGCGGCGGCGGACTCTGGCAAGTCAAGTTCGTGCTTTACGACGTCGAAGAAGGCGCTGCGTGACACGTCTTGGCCTTGCAGGCGACTCGCTAGAACATCGGCGCCGGGCAGGCCTTCGCTCAGTGTCATGATGCCGTCGGAAAGCACGATGTCGTAATTGCCCCAGCGGCTGCGGTACAGCCCCTTGCGATCCCAGCGTACGGCCGAGTGGAATGCCTCGACCAGCCCGAACATGGGAAACAGGCAAGCATAGAGTTTGGCGATGTCGCAGCAGACGCTCGAAAGGTCTGTGATGTTGGCACCGTGCCAAGCACTGCGCAGCGGCGCGGGAATTA
>DATLVQ010000668.1:0-4469 GCA_035577325.1 Bryobacteraceae bacterium
TGAGCCTGGTCAACCTGGAAATGCGCGCAGGTAAGCGGCGATCGGAAGCGCTGCGGAACCTGGCCGAGAGAACTGGTGAACCGGAGCTCCAAAAGCTGGTAGCCGTGCTAGTCCAGACGGACCGGTTTGGCACCAGTATCGGCGACTCGCTGCGCGCCCATTCGGATTTCTTGCGCATAAAACGCAGGCAGGAAGCCGAGGAGCGGGCCGGAAAGGTCGGCGTAAAACTGGTATTTCCGATCTTCTTTTTCATCTTGCCCTCCATGCTAGTGGTGGCGGCAGGCCCGGGTCTGTTGCAGGTATTCAAGTATCTCTTCCCGATGATGAAGCAATTCAACGGATAAGAAAGGAGAACCGCCCGTCATGAACGACATGATCATGCAAACGGTACTTTGGCTCACAGCAGGATTTCTGCTGGTGATGCTGATGATGCGCCGGCGCAAACGCAAAGTCCAGCGGTAGCGGCTTTCGATGCACGGTAAAAATCCGGTTTCGGAGGCCGGCCACCCGCGTCTGTCTCGGAGGGATGGACACGGTTCTGCAGCGAGCGGTTCTGGTTTTCAGGGCCACGATGTGGGTAGGCGTCGATGAATGCTTTGTCCCTTTTAGGGAGACTGCCGACATCGGCGCCGTTGGCCGGGCTTCCCGATCTCGGATCGAATTGGCCTTTTCCAACTCCAGTTTCATGACTGAATCAGGAGAACAGGAATGAATTATGTGGCGCTCCAGGCCGCGGTCTGGATCGCAGCAGGTTTCTTGCTTGTCATGCTGGTGATGCGCCGCCGCAAGCATCGCCAGCGTCGTGAAAATTGAAATGGACGTCGCTTCCATCACAAGCCTCCAAAACCGGGACGGAGGCTGGCCGTACCGCAAGGGCGGCGGCTCGTCGACTGAGCCTACAGTCCTGGCGCTCCTAGCGCAATCTATCGACCAAGGCGACCCGCAAAGCATCGAGCGCGGGCTGGCTTGGCTACGCGTCACCCAACGGCAGGACGGGGGCTGGGCGCCACAGCCGCAAGTTTCCCAAAGCACATGGGTGACCGCATTGGCGGCCCTGTTACCGCGTGATGCGCTAGGTGCTTCGCGCCATGCGCGGGCGATCGACTGGCTCATGGGGCAGACCGGAAGGGAAGCCTCGCTTGTTTATAAGCTGCGGAACGAGCTGCTGGGCGAGGGCGGGGGCGTAATCGGAAAACATGAGGGCTGGCCTTTTTTTCCAGGCGCCGCGGCCTGGGTCACGCCGAGCGCGATCAGCATCCTGGCGCTTGAAAAGGCGCGCCGCTACAAGATGGCAGGTGGCATCCAGGAACGGATTGAGATCGGGCAGCAGTTTCTGATGGACCGCATTTGCCAGGATGGCGGATGGAATTATGGCCGCGCGAACGTGCTTGGGGTAGACGCCGATTCCTATCCGGAAACCACCGGCCAGGCATTGCTTGCATTGCATGGCGTACGGGGGGCGAAGCTAGAGAAGGCATTGGCCGCTGCGCAGGCGCAGGCACAGCGTTGCCGGTCTGCCGAAGGCCTGAGCTGGCTGCAATTGGGTTTGCAGGCGCATGGAATTACAGCGGTTGGACCGGCAAAGGTCCTTCCCAACCGGCACGTCGCGGACACGTCGCTCGGTATTCTGGCTCGAGCTGCTCTCAGCGGCAGAAATCTTTTTCTGGAGTAAATGGTGCACCACGGGATCCGACGCCGCGATTTTCTTGCAGTTTCGGCCGGCAGCTTCGCGTTAACGCGATGCTCACTGATGCGGGGCCGCGAGCCACAGTCGCGCGTGTCGATCGTGCGCGCCGCCTATACGCAGTCGATTTATGACACAGTCCGCCGTTTATTGGTGGAGCATCGCGTCGATGTGCGCGGTAAGCGCGTAGTGGTCAAACCCAACCTGGTGGAATTCGATCCCAGCACCGTCATCAATACGCACCCGATGCTGGTGCACGCCGCGCTCGAAGGCTTTCGCGCCATGGGCGCCGCCGATGTCCGCATCGCTGAAGGGCCAGGGCACCGCCGTGTCACCATGGATCTGGCGGAAGCAGCGGGCTACTTCGAAACCATTCCGCATTTCGAGGATTTGTTCGTCGATCTCAACCTTGATGACGTCTCGCAGGTCCTGCTGCGCGATCCTTTTTCGCGCCTCAATTCCATGTATTTTCCGAACACTGCGCTTGGGGCTGATCTGCTAGTGTCGCTGCCTAAGATGAAAACGCACCACTGGGTGGGCGCGACATTAAGCATGAAGAACTTCTTCGGCCTGGTCCCGGGCAGCGTTTACGGATGGCCGAAAAACGTACTCCATTGGGCCGGCATTGACGAGTGCATTGCTGATCTTTACGCCACATTCCCGCGCCATTTCGCGATCGTGGACGGCATTGTGGGCATGGAAGGCAACGGACCGATTCAGGGTAAACCAAAGCCAGTTGGAGTGCTGGTCGCCGGCAAGGACCTGGCTGCTGTGGATGCAACCTGCTGCCGCATCATGAAAATCAAACCCGCCGCCATCCGATATTTGATGCTGTCCGCCGGGCCGCGGCAATTGGGTGAAAGCAACATCCTGCAAATCGGCGAGAACATTGCGCATGTGCAGACTCCTTTCGGTCTGATGGAGGAGTGGCGCGACATTCGCTTATGAACGCCGGAGTTGAGGCGGAGGCGGAGCAGACCGCCGTCCGCGCTCAGAAAGCCATGCCAATTGACGTGGCGCGCCATTTTTTGGCCCATACTCCTCTCCGCGTAAGTCTAGTCTCGCTCCTCGTTCTCACTCCGTGTTTCTGGCAGAAGCATATCGAAACCGTGGATCTGCCAAGCCACCTTTACAATGCCTGGCTCTCGATCCTGATCGGTGAGGGCAAAGCACCGGGCCTCAAAATCGTTTTTCAGTCTTCTAACGTCCTGTTCGATGTCCTCTTGAGCAGCCTCATGCGAGCCGTGGGTCCCTGGGGTGCCGAACATGTTGCCGTGCCGCTGTCGGTTCTGGTGTTTGTCTGGGGCGGTTTCGCCGCCGTTTGCTCCATGACGCGTCGCCGCCCGTGGTACATGCTCGCCATCATCGCCATGCTGGCGTATGGCTGGGTGTTTCATATGGGCTTCATGAACTTCTATCTCGGGACGGGTCTCGCGCTCTGGGCATTTGCCCTTCTATGGAAGCCAAAATCGTGGATCGCGCTCTGGGCTCTACCGCTGATTGTGCTGTCTTGGTCTGCCCACGCCCTGCCTGTCGCCTGGCTGGCCGGCGTAATAGTCTACACATTCTTGGCACGTATAATCCCACCGCGTGCCCGGCCCCTGCTGACGTTCGCGTCACTGGCCTCTCTGGCCATCCTGTGGACGTTTCTGCTCACACATTTCGCTACGCGCTGGACAGCGGAGCAGGGCATCAGCATGACCGGCGTGGATCAATTGGGAGTTTTCGAACCCAAATACGTGCCGCTCGAGTTCGGATTACTGATCATCTGGGTCATCCTCTTCGTCCGGGCGTGGAGATCCAAAGGCCCGGCGCGTCTGTTGCTTGGAATTCCCTTTCAGTTATGCCTGATTATGGCCGCGGCCGTCTTCCTGTTGCCCGGCGCTATTCTGCTGCCAGGCTACAACCACGCGCTGCGGTACGTGAGCGAACGGATGTCGCTCATCGTCGCGGTGAGCGTTTGTGCGTTAATCGGTGGGGTTACGCCCGGCAAACCAGAGAGGGCAGCCATAGCCGGTCTGGCAGTACTGTTCTTCTCATTTCTCTATGTCGACTCCGGCGCGCTCAACTACGTAGAGACTTTGCTCGAACAAAGCGTGGCTGAGCTGCCCTACAGCACGCGCGTGGTCAGCGCGCTCTGCGACCAGCGCGGTGATGTGAATCTGGTAAATCACACGCTCGACCGTGCGTGCATTGGACGCTGTTTCGCTTACGCCAACTACGAACCGCCCAGCAAGGCGTTTCGAATACGAGTGGAGGGCGAAAGCCCGGTTGTCGTGACCACGGACGCGGAATCGGGCGCGCTGCAGCTCGGCAGTTACATCGTCAAGCCGAGCGATCTGCCGCTGTTCCAGATTTATCTGCGTGGCCGCTATGTGGAATCGCGATGGCTGAAAGCCGGGGATGTGACGGGCAGTACCTGCTTCGAAGCGGCGCTGCGGAGCCTCGTACGCGCTCCATATAACAGAGCTCGCTAAACTCTTGCGGTGGAGGTCACACCGCCAGAATATTGCACAAATTCCAGACGATAAGAGCCGCGAACCAGTAGTTGATCCACCGGACCAGATATGACCGGTTCAAGCTCACGCAGAGACCGGCCAGGCCGATAGCCGTGATCTTTGAAATGGCGACCGCGATACTGGGACCGAGGTGCATCAGCGAGCGAATGAACGGACTGGCTTCGGAGACACCGAGCTTCAACCCGACCAGCGTTGTCAGAAAATCCAAGACCTGCAAGTACAGGAAAACTTGAACGTAGACCATCGTGGCACCCTCGGGCATAGTC
>DATLVQ010000669.1:0-7676 GCA_035577325.1 Bryobacteraceae bacterium
CTTTGCGTTTGTGTACAACACCATCGGCGTGCCGGTCGCGGCGGGTGTCCTCTTCCCGTTTTTCGGGTTATTGCTGAGCCCGATGATTGCGAGCGCGGCCATGACGTTCAGCTCGGTATCGGTGATCAGTAACGCGCTGCGGTTGCGCAACACGGAACTGTGAAGCCCGCGAACAAGCGCTTCGGCATGTCGATCACCGGGGCCAAACTGGCATATCATCGACAATATGATACGTCGCACGTTTTTGCAGGCGGCGGCCGCGGCACCGGTGGCATTCGGCGCCAGCCTGCATGAGGATCTGCCGAAATATCGCGTGGTCAGCCGGTTCCAGCCTTCTGCGCATCCCGGCATGCCAGGCCGTTATCCGGGCAAAGTTGCGCGGGTCCATGCAGAGAAGTCCATCGATTCAAATTCCGAGAAAGTAGACGTCGCCGTGGTTCGCGAGATGATTGCGCAGGGCATGCGGACCCTTACTGGCGACACAGATGCGCGCGACAGCTGGGCGCGATTTTTCACACCGGCGGACGTGGTGGGCATCAAGGTAAACTGCTCGGGCGCGCCGGGTATTATGTCGACGCCGGAAGTGGTGGGAGAAATCGTACGCAACCTGGGCACTGTGGGCGTGAAACCGGAGCAGATCTGGATTTATGAGCGCTTCCAGAACCAGGTGGACACGGTGCATTACGACCGCTTCGTGCCGGCTGGAGTAAACATTTGGACCGCCGAAGGGCGGCGCGGCACAATCGTGAATTACGATCCGAACACTTATGTCGACGTGAATTTTTTCGGCGAAGACGACACGCGCTCCAACCTGGCGCGTCTGGTCTCCGAGCGCTGCACCAAGATCATCAACGTGCCCAACATGAAGGACCATGGGGCGGCAGGCGTTACGGGCTGCCTGAAAAATATCGCCTACGGGAGTTTTTCGAACGTGGCGCGGTCGCATTCGGGGTTCAAGACCAACACGTATTCGTTCATCGGGACGCTGGCCAGTGTCGAGCCGCTGCGCTCGCGCACTGTACTGGCCGTGATGGATGGGCTGCGGGGCGTCTGGCATGGCGGGCCGTTTTCGCCTTCGCGAAAATTCCGCTTCTATCCCAAGCAGATGATGTTCGGGACCGATCCGGTGGCGGTCGACCGGCTGCTGCTCGATGTGATCGACGGCAAGCGCAAGGCCGAGCACGCCACGTCTGTTTGGGACCGCTCGATGGGACACATCCAGAGGGGCAACGGGTATGACGAGAATCCGAGCATCGATCGGTTCGTGCGCGAGCCTGGGCATATCGAGTACGCCGGAAAGCTGGGGCTGGGCGTGTACGACATCGGGAAGATGCAGGTGAAGGATATCGAAATCTGATGCTCGCGTTTTTTCTGGCCGCGACGCTGCCGTGGCTCTACTGGGATCAGGGTGTGGCAACGGTGGAGGCGGTCAAGCAAGCCCGGATCTACCGGCTGTATGTTCCGGCGGAACAGGAAGCGGCGTGGAAAGCCGCCGGACTTGAGGCGCGGGCGTTTGATGCGGCCAAGTTTGTGAAACTCCCGGCGCCGGGCGTTGAATATCGCGCCGATGTCGCTTCCGCCACCAACGTTCCCTGGGTGGATGCCAACGGCTGGCGGTTCGAGCGCGGTGGCGCGCGCCCGTATTCCTACGATGTTCCGTGGCGCAAAGCGGCGCTGGCTGCGGCGGAAGCCTTCGTGTATGGAGCGGATGCGGTGATTCATCCGGAGCCGCGCGATCTGCCGGCTTTGGGGCGGATGCTGGCGTTTCTGGGGAGTCTGGATGACGCGGCGCTGCCGGAGCTGGCCAATATCGGCATCGTGGACGATGGCTCGGCGGTGACGGGCGAGGTTTTGAATCTGCTCGCGCGGCGGAATCTGCTGGCGCGCGTGGTTGCGACGCCGGATGCGAAGTATGACTTGAACGTGCGGATCGGTTCGAAAGAATATCCGAGGGAGCAGGCGGCCGATCCCTCGGCGTTCGCGGCAATGATCCGGCGGAAGCTCACGGACGAGAAGAGACTCCTGCGCATCTATGGCAGCGAAGTGGTGCTGGGGCGGCTGACGGGCGAAGGCCCGCGCGCGCGGGTGCATCTGATTAATTACGGCGGCGGAAAAGTGGAAGGGTTGCGCGTGCGGGTGCGGGGCGCATACACACAGGGCAAGCTGGCGGCATTCAATGTCGAGAATGCCGAGCTGGTTGATTATGCCCGTACAGATGACGGGACGGAGTTCACCGTTCCTGAGATGGACGTGTACGCCGTGGTGGACTTGCAGAATTAGGCGCGGAAGAAACGTGGGACAACATGAATATTTCGAGACGGGACTTCATGGCAGGGTCGGCGGCGGCGCCGCTGGCCCTCGAAGCGCAGAGGCGGCCCAAGCTGGCGGCGGTGTGCACGATTTATTTCAAGATGTCGCACGCGCAGCACATCGTTGGACGGTTTCTGGAGGGCTACGGATGGAACGGCACGTATCATCGTCCACCCATGGATCTGGTGTCGCTGTATGTCGATCAGATTGGCAAGGATGATTTGAGCCGCGAGCGCGCCGCGCGGCTTCCGCAGATAAAAATGTATCCGACCATCGCCGAGGCGCTGACGCTGGGCGGGAGCAAACTGGCTGTCGATGGCGTAGTTCTGGTGGGCGAGCATGGACATTATCCGCGCAACGAAAAAGGCCAGACGAAATATCCGCGATATGAATTCTTTCAGCAGATTACCAAGGTGTTTCGAGACAGCGGACGATCCGTGCCGGTGTTCAATGACAAACATCTTTCGTGGAACTGGCCGTGGGCGAAAGAAATGTACGACACGTCGCGCGAGATGGGGTTCGCGTTCATGGCGGGATCGAGCCTGCCGGTGACGTGGCGGACGCCGTCGCTCGAGATGCCGTCGGGGACGCGCGTGCGCGAGGCAGTCTGCGTTGGCTACGGCGGCGTGGACAGCTACGACTTTCACGGGCTCGAAACGATCCAGTGCATGGTGGAGCGGCGTGCCGGGGGCGAGAGCGGCGTCAAATGGGTGCAGGCGTATCGCGGCGAGAGTTTCTGGAAGGCATGTCAGGAGGGCGTCTGGCCACGCGATCTGATGGATGCCGCGCTCACGCGCAGCCACACGCTGACGCCCGCGCGCCAGGGATTCAATAATGTTTTTCCAATGTTGGACGACATGCGTCGGCTGGTGAAAGATCCGGTGGCGTATCGCTACGAGCACGAGGACGGCCTGAAGTGCACCATGCTCCTCATGGACGGCCTGGTGAGAGATTTCAACTTCGCGGCGCGGATCGACGGTCGCGTGGAGCCATTTTCCACGCAGATGTATTTGCCGATGCCGGACGGGCGCACCACGCTGGCCAATTTCTTCAGCCCGCTGGTTAACAACATGGAGAAGATGTTCTTGACGGGCAAGGCGACATATCCGGTGGAGCGCACGCTGCTGACCACGGGGCTGACGGCCGCCGGAGTCGAAAGCCTGTATCGCAAACAGACGCGCTACGACACGCCGCATCTGGCGGTCCGCTACCAGCCCACGCCGGAATCGACTTTCTGGAGGACTTAGATGCCGAAACGGATCGCGGTCGTCACGACAGTCTACCGGTATCTTACGCACGCGCAGCATGAAGCGGACCGGATGCTGGTGGGTTATCCCCGCAATGGAACGTGGCACCGGCCGGACATGAAGATTGTGTCGCTCTACGTGGACCAGAAGCCGGAGGGCGACTTGAGCGAAGCGCGTGCTCGCGAATTCGGGTTCAGGGTGTATCCGACGATTGACCAAGCACTGCGCTGCGGCGGCGACAAGCTGGCGGTGGATGCGATCATGATTATCGGCGAGCACGGCCACTATCCGCGTAACGAGAAGGGGCAGATTCTTTATCCGCGCTACGAATTCTTCAAACAATGCGTGGAGGTGTTTGAGAAAGACGGGCGGTCGGTGCCGGTGTTCAACGACAAACATCTCTCATACAGTTTTGAGAAAGCCAAATGGATGGTGGACACGTCCAAGCGGCTGGGATTTCCGATGCTGGCGGGATCGTCGCTACCGGTGACGTGGCGGCTGCCCGACATGGACCTGCCGCTGGGCTGCGAGATCGAGGACGCGCTGATGGTGGGCGAAGGTGGGTCGGACGCCATGGATTTCCACGCGCTCGAAGGGTTGCAGTGCATGGTAGAGCGGCGCAAGGGCGGTGAGACCGGAGTGCGCGCGGCGCAGTTGATCGAAGGCGAGGCGGTGTGGAAGGCGGGCGAGGAGGGGCGGTGGTCGAAGGAATTGCTGACGGCGGCGCTTTCGCGCAGCGATACGCCTCAGGGGCTGACGGTCAAAGATGGGCGCACCCAGGATCTGGTGCACAATGGCGAGCTGCCGAAGCTGGTTAAGAATCCGTGGGCCTATTTCATCGAGTATGCCGACGGTCTCAAGGCAACACTTTTGATGCTGGATGGAGCGGTGACGGATTTCAACTTTGCGGCGCGGGTGAAAGGGCTGGGGATTCAGTCGACGCAGTTTCTGCTTACGCCGGAGCCGAATGTGACGTATTCGGCGTGTTTGGTGGGCAAGGTCGAGGATATGTTCGCGAGCGTCAAGGCGCCGTATCCGGTCGAGCGGACGTTGCTGGTAAGTGGGATGCTCGAAAGCTGCCTGACTTCGCGGGTTTCAGGTCACAAGCGGCTGGAGACGTCACACTTACGCGTTACGTATCAGGCGCCGCGCGAGAGCCAGCACGCGCGGGCGTAGAGCGCCCTGCCGATGCGGCTCTGCTGTTCGAACCAAACTCATTTTCTATATGCCACTCTCTGCGCTAGCGTGAAGCCTTGGCAGAGGGCGGCTCGCGCTTCTTGGCCTCGGAGGGTTTCGCCGGTGGCGGAGATTCTGGCGGCGTTTGACCGGCCGGTTTGGTTTCAGTGGTTTCGCCGCGAGGTAGAAGCCCTTGGAAAACGGGCTGGGCAGGAATACGGCGATGAGGCCTTTGGCGATCTGAACGACGGTCGACAAAGGATTGGCAATCAAGACCGTGCCCAAGGCCGCGCCGCCTACGATGAGAAGCTCGGCGGGTTGCACGAGCACCATCAGGTTGCCGTGCTCCATGAGATATCCACCGACGATGGCACCGATAACGACGATTATGCCGATGATTGCGAACATGTTTGCCAGCAGGGCCGCTGCAGGGCGACTCTCTTTAGAACTATCGGCCCTATGCCGTCCAGCACTTTAGAGTTGGGGCGGATTTAGACGGAGTTAGGGAGGAGCGTGAGAGAATTTAACCGCTAACGCTGAGGGCCGGAGGCCGGCTATGCAGAAACTTTCCCTGCGAGTCGTAGGAAAGGGTGATCTGCTCGGGAATCGTCAATTCGAGATTGCCAGTGGCAGGATCTACCGATTCATGGAACGGAATGCCCTTGATTTCGAGGTATTTTCGCGCGCCGCGCAACGTTCCCTGCTCGCGCATCATGTTGGCCATGCGGTAGGCCTTCTGACGCGCGGCCCGCTGCTGCTCGCGCGCCTCCTGCCGGTATTCCAGACCGTGCAGCCGCTGATTCAGTCTTTCACGAATGCGCTTATCCAATGGGTAACACGATACCGTCTCGCGCGGGGGCCGTCAAGCGAATTTGCGCAAGGTGGAGATTTCCTGACGCTTTTTGAGTAGCGCGACTGTGGTCTACGATACTACTGATGACCGCGGATATGGAACGCGCGCGGGCAGCCAGAGTATTACGGCGGATGAGGCCTTGTTACCAGCGGTTCCCCGTCGATTCATACGGCAGAGTCCTTCACCTCTCCATACGACGCCAACAACTGTGTGCTTCACACGGTTTTATGCCGGATGTCGGTTCATATTTTTGGTTTGACGGAGTAGCTTCCGGTTTCCCTATGTGGAGGGCGATCCGGTGCCGTGCATCAGCAACCGCCGGCAGCTATGCAGCCTGCCGTTCGACAGTTACCGCCGTGCCGTAGGCCAGTACTTCGGTTACGCCGTTCATGAGCTCGGTGGACTCATAGCGCGCGCCCACGATAGCGTTGGCGCCCAATTCGGCGGCGTGCTGGAGCATGAGGTCGAAGGAATCCGCGCGTGTCTGCTCGCAGAGTTTACTGAATAGCGTGATATTGCCGCCTACGATGGTCTGCAGGCTCGCGCCGATGGTGCCGACGACGGAACGCGAGCGCACGATAATACCGCGCACTACGCCCAGATTGCGGGCAACGCGATAGCCGGGCAGATCGAACGCGGTGGTGACCATATTGTGCGGAATAGCGGGTGAAGATCGAGGAGTCGTGGCCATGTGTCGCCTCCGCTAGCAATCATAACCGAAGTGGCCGCTGGCTTCGCTGGGCGGAACCTCTCTATTCCGCCGCGATCCAGCCTATGGGAGCCGATTGCCGGTAGAATGGCAGGATGGGCATACGCGGAGGCGCGCTGTTGCTGCTCATGGCAGGCGCCATGATGGGGCAGACATTTAATAATCAGACGCTGAGCGGCAAATATAATTTTCGCCACCTGTCATTTACAACCGATACGTCGGAAAATATCACCGATATTCGAAGCCTGTGGGGCTCGATGACGTTTAACGGGAGCGGAAATTACGGCTTCAGCGGGCAGTTGGCAGCGAATGGCGCAGCACCGGTGGCGGCGAGCGGAAGCGGAACTTACACGGTGACGCCCGCGGGAATGGTGACGCTGACGAATCCACAAAACAACACCCTGCAATTGAATGCGCGGTGGGGCCTGGTTTCGCCGTCGACCGTAACACTGGTCGGCCCGCAGCCTGGCGAGGCCATGCTGATCGGCTCGAGCACGGAGAACACCGGCAACACGTTTGATTTGTTTGTCGCGATCCTGGCCGACCAGGGCGCCTCGAATGGCGTTCTCACGGGCAGCTATTTCGCGTCGACCCTGGCCTTCCCTTCCGGGTCGGCCGCCCAGGTGCGCAGCGCACTGTTTACATTGCAGGCCAACGGACAGGGTGGCTTCGGCAGCATCTCGGTCAGCGGCCACGGCGCTAATCTGTCGGCGGGCGCATTCACGGCGCAGACGGTCGCGGGGGCGACTTATACGGTGCAGGCAGACGGGAGCGGTTCGGCGACTTTTCCGCTGCAGACGGGGTTGACCGGCGCGACGCAGATCCTGGCGGGGAACGAGACGATTTATGTTTCCTCGAGCGGTAACGTCATCCTGGGGGGCGCGAACGATGGCAGCACGCAGGATATTTGGGTGGGGTTCAAAGCCGGCAACGGCCTGGCCTGGACGGGCGAGTTCTGGCACGCGGGCCTGCGCTTCGAAAATCCTGGGAACGCGAGCGCATATAGCGGCTCACTATTTTCGAATAACGCCGGCAGCGTGACGTTTACGCGGCGTCTGCGGCAGCTGCAGGCGACAGGGGCGATCGCCTACGATTTCACCGGCGCCAATGCGTTTACGCTCGGGCCTGACGGCTCGGGCACGGCGGCGCTGACGCGTGTGGCTCTGGGCGCGGCGGGCAACGGCTTTGTGGGGACGGCGGTGGACCCGAGCGATCCTGGCGGTTACGAAGTGTATCTCGGAGTGCGTATGCCGCCGGTGTCGGGCACGGGCGTATTTCTCAATCCGCAGGGCGTGGTGAATGCCGCCAGTTTTGCGCCAGTGGGCGATTCGATTGCTCCGGGCGAGTTCGTGACGTTGTTTGGATCGAATCTCGCGGCGGT
>DATLVQ010000670.1:0-3714 GCA_035577325.1 Bryobacteraceae bacterium
CCGTTGTACGCGTAGCCGGGTGCGAGCGCGGCGCGATGATTGTTCGGCACCGGCGCGCCGGGGCGGCCCAAATCCTTGTAGCGTTCGTAGAGCAGCTCGCCGGTGCGCGTGTAGTCGTGGAGCGCGAACAGGTCAGTCATATCGGTGTGCTCCCAGCCTTCGTTATCGATGACGAGACGCGTGGCATCGAGCGAGCGCGACAGGGTGTAGAGAGATTTCAGGTGATCCTGCTGGCGAGGATCGCGCAGGTCGGGCACGCCCCAGCTCTCGTTGATGGGGACCCAGACGATGATGGAGGGATGGTTGTAATCGCGCGCCATGGCCTCCATCCACTCGCGCGTGAAGCGTTCGACGTAACCGCTATCGAAGAGATAGGCATTGGCCATCTCGCTCGAGACAAGAAAACCCATTTTGTCCGCCCAATAGAGGAAGCGCGGGTCTTCGAGCTTCTGGTGTTTGCGCGCGCCGTTGAAGCCCATCTCCTTGGTCAAGCGGATGTCGTATTGGATGGCTTCGTCGGAGGGTGGAGTCAGGATGCTCTCGGGCCAGTAGCCCTGGTCGAGCACGAATTTCAGGAACGTTGGATGGCCGTTGACGAGGACGTGGCCGTTTTCGGCGGTGACGGAGCGGAAACCAAAGTAGGAATTCACGCGATCGAGAACGGTGCCGCCGTTGCGCAGCTCGAAGGTGACGTCGTAGAGGCGCGGGCGGCCAGGCGACCAGAGCTTCGGATCGCCGACGACGGCGATTGTATTTGCCCTGGGGCCATCGGAGCGCGCGAGAGCTTGCGCGACTTCCCTGCCCTCGTACCTCACGTTGGCTACAAACTCGACGCCGGATGCCGGGCGCGCAATAACGGCATCGAAACGCACGGCGCCATCGAGCGATGGGGTGATGTTGACGCGCGTGAGGTAGCTGTCGCCGGCGGCTTCGAGCCACACGGTTTGCCAGATGCCGCTGGTGCGGGTGTAAAAGATGCCGGCGGATTTCGGCTCCCAGTACTGTTTGCCGCGCGGGATGTACCGATCGGTCGGCGGGTCCTCGGCGCGCACGGTGAGCGAGTTCGCGCCGGGTTTCAGCAAGCGCGTGATGTCGAACTGAAACGGCGTGTTGCCACCCTCGTGGCGTCCCGCGAGCCGGCCGTTGATCCACACCGTGGCGCGATAATCGACGGCACCGAAATGCAGCAGCACGCGGCGGCCCTTCCAGTCTTCGGGGATTGCGATTGCGCGGCGGTACCAGGCCCAGGGGTGGAAGGAGGTGTCGCCAATTCCGCTGCGCGCGCTCTCGAAGCAGAACGGCACGGTGATGTGGCGCGAGAAACTCTTGTTGACACCGGCCCAGTCCTCGGCCAGGCCGCGATTGCCGTCATCGAATTCGAATTCCCAAGAGCCGTTGAGGTTCAGCCAGTGTTCGCGCTGAAACTGCGGCTGGGGGAACTCGGGGCGTGGGATGGGTTGAGCGGCGGCCGCAAGAGAGAGGAGCGCTGGAAGAAACAAACTTCGGATAGGCACGGATTCATGGTAGGACAGGCATGTCCGCCTGTCCATCGGAGAGGGCCGGCCTGGCGCAATGGCCTAGTGTGATGGCCCGCGCAAGACAACCGCTCCCTGACGGTCACGGCTCAGAATCAGCGCTACCGAGCCGCGGGTGTTAGCAAGCAGTATACGGGACACCACACTACCGCACGGAAAGATCGCGCACGTAGATATCTTTGAAGCGCATGTTGCCGCCGCCACCGGAGTGGAGCTGCAGGGCGATCGACCCGTCCCAGGATTTCGGCGTGGGGTCGGTGAAGTCTACGATGACGATGCCGTTTAAGCGTGCGATGTAGCGGTTGGCGACGACTTTGAGGAGATAATCGTTCCAGTCGTTGCGGTGAATCACGCCCTCGAACTCGGGGGCGGGCCAGACAATCCACTGGCGGCCGTCGCCATAAATTCCGCCGGTATGACCGACGAGCTGATCGATCTCAAACTGAAGGCCCTGGCTGACGTCGGCGGTGCCCGGCTTGAACTCGGTGTGGAAGAAGACGCCGCTGTTGCCGTCGCCCTCGCATTTGAAGCGCAGCGTCATTTCAAAATCTTTGTAATTTTTGTCGGTCTTCAGGTATCCGTATTCTTTGGTTACGGCTTGCCCGTGAATGGTCCCGTCCTCGACGGTCCACTTTTCGTGCCCGACCTCAATCCAGCCTGCGAGGTCATGACCGTTGAACAGCTTGACCCACTGCTCGTTGGGCAACTTCATTTTTGAATTCTGGGCGGCGGCCAGCGTGGCCATCAGCGCCATCGAGAGTATCAAACGCATTTTCTATTCTCCAGATCGTTATTTTCGGCTTGCATCGAGTATGCAGCATTTTTGAGCGGGATGCCGGCCCATTAGAACCGCGTCACTTCGGTGAAATTGAAATCGCGGACCTTCATGGCAGGCACGACCATATCGAAGGCCTCTTCACCCGAGGCCCGTACTGCCGGCGAGAGGGCCTCGACGTTCGAGAGCAACTCGATCAGGTTCTGATTGAACCGGAAGTTTTTCAATCCGAGCGTGATTTTGCCGTTCTCGATAAGAAACGTGCCGTCGCGCGTCATGCCGGTCATGATTTTTTGATACGGATCCACTTCGCGAATGTACCAGAGACGCGTCACCAGAATGCCGCGCTTAGTGGAGGCAATCATCTGTTCGACCGAAGCATCGCCTCCCGCAATCACAATGTTCATCGGCGCTTCGCCGTACTCGTTCGGTAACGGGAAGCCGTGGCCGGTTGACTTGGCACCCGACTGGGCGGCCGCCTGCCGGCTGTAGACCACGTTGCGCACGACGCCTTTCTCGACGAGGGTAACGCGCTGCCGCGCCGTCCCCTCACCGTCGAAAGCCGTACCCGACTGCAGCGGGTGACTGACGTCGTCGAAGATGTTGATGTTTTCGCCGAAGATTTTCTCGCCGAGACGGCCAGTGAGGAAACTACGCTCGTCGCGCAGAGCGGTGGCGCTGAAATCTCCGAATAGCTGGCCTACCAGATCCAGCACCGCCGAAGGTTCGAGCACGACGGTGTAACGGCCCGGAGCGATCTCGCCGGGCTTGCGCGAATCGGCGGCTTTCCTGGCGGCAGTTCGGGCGAAATCAAGCGGTGTCAAATCGGCGGCGTTGCAAGAGCTGTTCTTCGCCCAGCCCGAGCTGTCCGGAGCCATGGCGGTGATGGAGAATCGCGCCATAGTTTCCGCGTGGTAGGCGGACACGCCGTTGGTATTCAGAAGGGCGAGCACGGATTCGCCGGTCGAATAGATTCCGGCGGCAGTTTGCGATGCGCTTTCTACCGCGCGGATGGCTTCGCGCACGGCTTCGGCGCGCCCGGTGGGCGTCATCGCGGCAGTTGGCTGAAACCAGCGCAACGGCTCGGAATACCCGGCGGGCGCGGCCAGGGGCAACAATTCCGGATCGGGCGTTTGCAGGCGCGTGAGAGTGACGGACTCTTCCACGACGCGGCGAATGCCCTCGGCATCAAGACGGTTGGTGCTGGCGCGCGCCGTGCGCTTGTCCACCAAAGCGCGTACGGAAAGATAGCCGCTGCGCTCGGCGACATTCTGGTGTATGGTGTTGTTCGCGAAGCGGGTGAGCGCGTGCGTGCCCGCACCGATCATGGCTTCGAGGTCGCGGACGCCGAGCCGCTGCGCTGCCGATGCGGCTGCATCGAAGATTTCCCGGGCGCGGGCCCGC
>DATLVQ010000671.1:0-2720 GCA_035577325.1 Bryobacteraceae bacterium
CACCAAGGGCGTCGATATCTTCAATTTCCTCATCGAGCATCATGTCTGGCCTGAGCACATCATCTATCGCACGCCGGTGCCTTTAAAACCGCGTACGAGGGCGTATTGGGCGTTCGCTGACATACCCGACATCTTGGCAGCTGGGGCGATGCATTTCAGCCCTACGCCCTTTTACCGCAACCTCTTGGTGCATCCGGTGGGCATGCGTACGCAGTTAGGCAATGAGCAGTGCTTGACGCATTTCGATGAATATCGCGCGGGCTTAGAAGTACTCGCGCAAGGGTTATTCGGCGATGGCTTGCCCTATGCGGTGCGCCATCAAATCCAGGACATGATTCAAAGCTTCATCTGC
The DNA here is from genome assembly GCA_035577325.1 of Bryobacteraceae bacterium. Taxonomy (GTDB): domain Bacteria; phylum Acidobacteriota; class Terriglobia; order Bryobacterales; family Bryobacteraceae; genus QHXW01. The sequence goes on from DATLVQ010000671.1 coordinate 353, forward strand.
CAGCGTTTGGATGTCGCGCGCCGATTGCATCTGCAGGCGGGCAATGAAATGGAAGCAGCAATGATCGTGAAGCGCTTGAGCATCGCTTCCCCTGTGAGGGATGTCACACTTTAGGAGTTTTTATGGCGGTGGTGGTCGAGAACAGTACAGATCAGGTGGCGGCAGCCTTGAACGGCGGCGTATTCCCCGTGCCGGCCGATGTCGCAGCGGATAATGCAGCGCGAGAGGCCAAGAAGGAGGGCAAGGAGCCTGAACCTAAGGCTGAGCCCAAGGTCGAGAATCCCGATCCGGCGGTGGAAGCCAAGAAAGCCGCCGACGAGCTAGATGATACCGAGGGTGAGGATGGGCTCACGCCGCGGCAGAAGCGCGAATTCACCAAGGCCATGCAGGCCACCATCGGCAAAAAGCATCGCATGCAGAAGGAGGCTGAGGAATTAGCGCTATCCCAGTACAATCAAGCGCAATTAGCCGAGCAGCGGGCTGAAGCGGTTGAGCGCGAGTTGGCGCAGCTGCGGGCACAACTCAAACCCGCGCCCGTAGAGGAAGCAAAACCTCCGAAACGGGAAGATTTCCCCACTGATGAGGCGTTCGAGGATGCCAAGGTCGATTTTCGAGTGGACCAACGGCTGAAAGCCAAGGCCGCGGAGGATGCACAGCGTGCGCAAGAGGAGCGCCAGCGCGACACCATCGACAAGGCGACCGCGCGCATCGATCACGCCAAGGCATTGATGCCTGATTTCGAGGAAGTGGTGGGTAGCGTGCCCGATGAGGTGGTGGTTCCCAACTTCATTATGAATTATCTCCAAGAGTCCGAGATGATCGGCGAGCTCACCTATCACTTCGCCAAGCACCCTGAAGTTCTCACGCGATTAGCGACAATCGGTTATCCAAAAGCACTAGTTGAAGTTGGAAAGATTGAGAGTACACTCCAGCCATTCGCATCCCAAGCGAAAGCAGCAAACGGCGCAGAGCCGAGTCACGATAACGGCGCACAGCCGAGCACCGAAACGGGATCAGCCCCGAGTAAACCCCGCGTCCAAGCGCCGATCATTCGGCCGTTGAATGCAGGCAGTGCTGCTCAAGTCGAAAAGCCCGAAAGCGATATGAACTCGCGCGAAGCTTTGAAGACCTGGCAAAAAAAGCACGGCGTTACGCTCACGGCCCGAAAGCGACACTAGACCGCGGAAACTCCAAGTTTCTGTGCGCCTGTTGAGGCGCTGTAAGGTGTAGCGGCCATCGCGAATCAACTCTTGACGATCAGCATGATCACGAATCGTGCGCTCCCCGTCCTTGCGAACCTGTGTACGTTGACCGATAAATTCAATCGGCAGTACGACAAGGAATTTGGCCAGAAAGGCCGCAAAATCGGCGCAACGTGTAACGTGCGCTTGCCGCCGAGGTATCTCGGGACCTTCGGGCCAGCCCTCAACGTGGAACCGTCCACCGAGAACTATGTTCCGGTGTCGATCTTGTATCAGTTCCACGTGGACATTCAGTTCAACACCATCAACATGCTGTTGGACATTGATGAGTTTGAAGATCGCTTCATCCATCCCGCGTGTATCGCGGTCGGCAATCGCATCGATTCCGATGGCGCGTATTTCGGCTATCAGAACACCGCAAACTTCGGCGGCACCTTGGGCGTACCGCCGCAATCATATCTCGCATTCGCTTTGGCCCGCGCAGTGCTCGTCTCCGAAGGCATGCCGAAAGGCGAGATACCGAGTGTCGTGCTACACCCCATAGCTCAGGCCTACATGTCGGATTCGTTCAAGGGCCTTTTTAATCCCCAAGCGCGAGTCGCCGACATCTTCGAGACCGGCATGATCGCGAAGAAAACGGCGGGCTTTGACTGGTTTGAAGATCCGAACATCGCGGCTTATACCACTGGTGTCCTTTCAGGTACTCCGGTGTTGGCCGGCGCAACAGCACCGACAGGTGGTACCGCGCTTCTGACATCAGGCTGGGCGCAGTCGGGTACGTTTGAGATCTCGGGCCTCTCGAATACCACGGCCTCATGCATCGTCGGAGACACGCTACAGATCAAGGGCGTCTATCCGGTCAACCCGCAGAACCGTGGCCAATACGGCACCACGCTGAAACAGTTCGTCGTACTGCCCCCGGGTGGCTACGCGCAGATGTCCGGTGTTGCGACCACGGGCGGCCCGCAGTTCGCGACAGCAACGCTCTCGCACGGCACCTTCAACGCAACGACCGGTGTCTACACCTCGAACGGCTCAGGGTTGCTGACCGTCACCGTCGCCGAGTGCTTGATCTCGGGTGGTCAATTCCAGAACGCCTCTGCGGCTCCGGTCTCGCCTTACACCGTGACCATCAATGGCCAGTCCGGTGTCGGTGTGGCCACCGC
>DATLVQ010000672.1:0-4465 GCA_035577325.1 Bryobacteraceae bacterium
GCGCGCAACCGGCAGTCGGCGCTCCTGGACCTTAAGCTCGCCAACGCCGACCGCCATACGCTCCCGTAAGATGATTGGATGGCGCCATCGGCCCCGTTCCCTGCAGTCCTGATCTTTGCCGCCACTTACCTGATACTGGCCGTCGGACGATTGCCCGGCTTCCGCGTCGATCGCACTGGGGCCGCCATCATCGGCGCCACGCTCGTCGTGGCGTTGAACATCCTCACCGTTGCCGAAGCCATCGACGCGATCAACACCGACACCATCATCCTGCTGTTCGGCATGATGATTGTCGTGGCCAACCTGCGCCTCTCCGGTTTTTTTGCGCTGGTCACGGAGTGGGTCATCAAGAATGCACATGGCCCATTGGTGTTGCTCGCAGCCATCGTCACGGTCTCCGGCGTGTTCTCCGCGTTCTTCGTCAACGACACCATGTGCCTGGTACTGACGCCGCTGGTGCTCGACATCACCGCGCATCTGCGCCGCAATCCAGTCCCTTATCTTCTGGCGGTGGCCATGGCGTCAAACATCGGCAGCGTGGCCACCATCACGGGCAACCCCCAAAACATGCTGATCGGAAGTTTCTCCGGCATTCCCTACCGTGACTTCGCAGCCGCGCTGTCTCCGGTGGCGGCAGTGGGCTTGCTCGTGCTGATCGCGATGGTTGCGCTCACATATAGCGGGGAGTTCCTTCTCGCCGCGCCGCGCGTGCAGATCGAGCCGCCGCCGGTACGCGTTCATCGCGCGCTCGCCTGGAAATCGGTCGTCGTCTCCGCCGGCATGATCGTCTTCTTTTTTGCCGGTCGTCCGGTCTCGAAAGTGGCGCTGGTGGCGGGCGCCGTGCTGCTTATCACGCGCCGCGTGAAGCCGCAGCGCGTCTATGCGGAGATCGATTGGTCGCTGCTTGTGCTGTTTATCGGCCTGTTCATCGTGGTTCGCGGCGTGGAGAAAACGTCGCTGTCCGCAGATCTTTATGCGATTGCGTCCGGCCTCCACCTCGAGCGCCCCGGCGTCGTCAGCGCATTTGCCGCCGTGCTCTCCAACATCGTCAGCAACGTGCCCGCGGTACTCGTGTTTCGTCCATTCATCCCGCATTTGCCCGATGCCCGGTACGCGTGGCTCACACTGGCCATGTCGTCCACGCTCGCCGGCAATCTTACCGTGCTTGGCTCGGTCGCGAACCTGATTGTGCTCGAACGCGCGCGGCACAGGGTGCGAATCACCTTCTGGGAGTACGCACGAGTCGGCGTGCCACTGACCATCCTGACCATAGCGCTCGGCATTTTCATGCTAGCGAAATCTCCAGCAGCGCATTAACAAGGCTAATGAATCCAAGCCAGCGCACACTTGCCCGCGTGTTAACGTGAGGTCAGCATGCCAATCACGACCCTGTTCAGTGTCAGCTTATTTATCTCGGGTTTCGTGCTGGGCGCGATTTTCGTCGGCCTGTTCATGCGCAGCCGCATCGTCGAACTGGACGCCGCCCGCAAGCTTGCCGAAATGAATCTCGCATCCATCCAACCTAATGCCGGCAAGATGGCGGAGACCTTTCAGGCCGTGGCCGACGCAGCTTTGCGGTCGACGCAACAGACGTTTCTCGACTCCGCCCGCTCCACCCTCGAGACCGTCCGCGTCGAGATGACCGGCGACATGACGCAGCGCCAGACCGCTGTCGAAACGGTGGTCAAGCCACTGGCCGATTCGCTCGTTCGGCTCGAGACCCAAATCCGCGATCTCGAGTCGGCTCGGCAGCGTGCGTTTGGCGGTATCGAGCAGCAGCTCCAAACCCTGGTGCGGTCCGAGCTCGACTTGCAAAAAGAAACCGCATCGCTCGTCACCGCGCTACGCGCTCCGCAAGTACGCGGACGATGGGGCGAAATTACACTGCGGCGCGTGGCCGAACTGGCTGGCATGGTAGAGCGCTGTGATTTCGTGGAGCAGGAAACCTACGAAACTGAAACCGGCCGCATCCGCCCCGACATGATCGTGAAACTTCCCGATGGCCGCACCATCGTAGTGGACGCCAAAGTGCCGCTCACCGCTTACCTCGACGCCGTGGCCGCGACCTCCGACACCGACCGCAAGAACGCTCTAATGCGGCACAGCCAGCAGGTGTCCAAGCACGTCGACCAGCTCAGCAACAAGACCTACTGGCAGCAGTTTCAGCCCGCGCCCGAATTCGTCATCCTGTTCCTCCCAGGCGACCACTTCTTCAGCGCCGCGCTCGAATACAAGCCCTCGCTGGTCGAGGACGCCGCGCGCCTGAAAATTCTGGTCGCAACCCCGTCCACGTTCATCGCCATTCTGAAAGGGGTGGCCTACGGTTGGCGGCAGGGGCAACTCGCCGAAAATGCCGAGCAGATCCGCGAACTTGCAGCCGAATTATTCGACCGCATCGTCAACCTGCAGACGCATTTCAACGATATCGGCCGTTCGTTGGGAAAATCGGTCGAATCGTACAACAGGTGCGTGGGGTCGCTTGAATCACGCCTTTATCCGTCCCTGCGGCGTATTCGCGAGCTCGGCGCCACCACCGCCGAAGAGCCGCCCGCGCCCGAGCACATCGACGTGGTGCCGCGCACGCCCGATTTGTTTGAATCGTCTTAAGCTCCCGATTTATTTGAATCGTCTTAAGCTAAAGTCAGGTGCGCCCTCTCCTCCTCTTCCTTTCACGCCGCAGATCGCTGCGCCGTTGGATGGAAACCTCGACATTGGCCCGCCGTCTTGCCGCGCGGTTCGTGGCGGGCGATACTCTCGCCGACGCCCTTGAAGCCGGCCGCAGTATCAACCGCGAGGGCATCTCGCTCACCCTCGACCATCTGGGTGAGAACGTCACTTCGCTCGAAGAGGCCAGAGCCTCCGCCAACGTCTATCTTCGCGCTCTCGATGAACTTTCGGGCCACGGAATCGACGGCAATGTCTCGCTCAAGCTCTCCCAGTTCGGAATCGATATTTCCGAGCCAGCCTGCCGCGCCAACGTCGGGCAGGTTGGCGCGCGTGCTAAGGCGCTCAGGAATTTTGTGCGCGTGGATATGGAATCGAGCGAGTACACCGACCGCACCCTGCGACTGGTTACTGATCTGCATGCGCAATACGGCGCTGTGGGCACGGTCATCCAGGCTTATCTCTATCGCAGCGAGAAGGACGTCGAGATGCTGTGCCGCCGGGGAATCCGTGTGCGGCTCTGTAAGGGAGCCTATCTCGAGCCGCCCGAAGTCGCGTTCCAGGCCAAGGCCGACGTCGACCGAAACTTTGTGCACCTAATGAGAATTCTGCTGCTAAGCAGCACTTACCCCGCAATTGCCACACATGACGAAAAAATTATCGCCGAAGCCGAGAGCTTCGTGCGTGCCCGCAACATCCCGAGGGAGAGCTTTGAATTTCAAATGCTTTACGGCATCCGGCGCGATCTGCAGCGGCGTCTGGTTGCCGAAGGTTATCGTTTGCGGCTCTACGTTCCGTTTGGCAAGGCATGGTATCCGTATTTTATGAGGCGGCTGGCCGAGCGCCCGGCCAATGTTGTGTTTCTCGCGCGCAATTTTTTCCGCGGCTAGCTTGTCGCGCACGGGAAAGAAACTTTACACTGGTAAGGGGCGTCTAATTGTCATGCGGTATTGGGGTCTGCTCATCGGCAAGCTGGCGGCTTGGGGAGCGATTTCCTACGGCCTGTTTGTAGCTCTCGATTCTTTCTGGCCATCGCCCGTTTTATTGTTCAATGTGCGCGCATCGCGCTTCGGCTTCGATCTGGCGTACACCTCCGCCGTCGGCCTCTGGTTCCTGATCATCGCGGGATTGCTTTATCTCTGCATCTGGGACCAGCGGTACCGTTGCCGCGTCTGCCTGCGCCGCCTCCGCATGCCCATCGCCACAGGGTCCTGGAGCCGGATGCTGCTGCTCGGCAGACCGCGCATCGAATACATCTGCCCCTACGGCCACGGCACTCTCAAGGAAGAGGAGCTGTACATTTCGGTTCTCGACAAGATGGAGTGGACCGAGAGCGGCGATATGTGGGAAGAGCTTTGCGCGGCTTCACGGGATACTGAGCCGCGCCCGTGACCGGCGCGGAACACCCTTCACCATCTCCTCGAGTTTCTGTTTGGCGCATCGTCGCCGCAGCCATGGTGCTCGCCGCACTCGGCTTAATGGGCGCCATCCTGGCGCCCGTTTATCTTCACAATTTCGAACTCGAACGCCTCCTCCGCCAAATTCCTCCGTCTTCGGACGGGGCGCTCCGGCAAGCGATCATCGATAAAGGCCATTCCCTTCACCTCGATATCGTGCCCGACCATGTACGGGTCTGGCGCCCGCCCGGGGCCAGCCGCACAGACGTACACTATGTCGTGCGCGTCAGTCTTTGGCTGTACACCGTCGATCTGCATTTTTCGTCTAACATTGGGAGCGACGGTAAATAGTCGACCGTGCCTGAACTTAGGGGCCGGCGATGTCCGATTTCAGCCGTCCGGAC
>DATLVQ010000673.1:0-7809 GCA_035577325.1 Bryobacteraceae bacterium
CGCTATGAGAGCGTTTGACGCCGCGGCGGTCGATTACTTGTTGAAGCCATTCAGCGCGGAACGTCTTAAGACGTCGCTTGATCGCGTGCGGCGCCGCATGGGCGAAAAGCCGCCGATGCCCGCGGCCGTGGATCTGAAAGCGGCGGCACGTGCTCCGGATCAATACGCGCAGCGCATCGTGGTGAAAGACGGCGCAAGCGTGCACGTGATTCCTATTGAGCGCCTGGATTTCGCGGAGGCGCAGGACGACTACGTTTCGCTGCGCAGCGAGAAAAAGAATTACTTGAAGCAGCAGACCATTTCGAGCCTGGAGGCGTCGCTCGATCCGGCGCGATTCGTGCGTGTGCACCGGTCATATCTGGTGAACCTGGAGCGCCTGGCAAAGATCGAGCCGTACACCAAGGACGCGCGCCTGGCGCTATTGGCGGATGGCACGCAGATTCCAGTAAGCCGAGCCGGATATGCACGGTTGAAGGAACTGCTGGAACGGTAGGTCGCCCAGGTCGTCACTAGTCCACAATCCAGCGGCGCTCCGCGCGCCATTCGGCGATCTTGCGCCGGGCATAATCATAGCCGATCCGTTCGAGTTTCGGCAAAGCGGAAAAGGCGAACAGGCCGATCTCTTCTACCGGCATGCGCATGTAATAGTCGGCCATCCGCTCGATGGTCACTTTCTGGTGAGCCATACTGACGGCTTCGCCGGCACGCTGCATGATGGTTCCCAGGTCGGTGCAGCGGAAATCATCGCGGCCGGGGAACCATCTTTTCCAGAGGATCTTCCAGCCGGAGATCGCTTCTCCATAATCGGTGTTCCGTACCAGATCGACGGGCGGGCTGACGTCGATAGCGATGATCTTGCCTTCGCAGACCGACTTCATGGCATCGGCCGGAAGATTGCTGAAGGGGGCGCCGTCGACGTGCAGGTCCCCATCCATTACTACCGGCGGAAACATTCCCTGAACGCCCGAGCTGGCGCGCACCTTGCGCCACAGTAATCCCGTGCGATGAATGGCGCGCTGGGCCCGCGATATGTTGCTCGAGACGCAAAAAAAGGGAATCCATAAGTCTTCGATTTCGACATCCGCGAAGGTCTGCTTGAGGGTGCTGGCGTAGGCCTTGCCGGTAGTGAAGGAAAGCAGGGGAAGCGTCAGGTCCATGATCAGGCCGGAGTTGCGGAACAGAAAACGGTTAGACCGCAGCATTTCATCGGGAGACATTCCGAGTGCATGCTCGGCGGCGATGACGGCGCCCATGCTGGTGCCACCCACGATATCGATAGATGTGCCGTCCTCGCGTAGCGCCCTTAGAGCGCCGATGTGAGCGAAGCCGCGCGCTCCGCCGCCGCCCAAGGCGAGGCAGACGGCCTCACCGGCGAGGAAGCGAGCGAGCCTTTGAAAATCGCCGTTGTTGGCGAGACGGACATGATGATGCATGGTGACGTGACGGTCGCGCAGCCAGCGGGCGGTACCGCGCGGGCGTTTGCAATCGTCTGGTTGAATCAGGACGAGCCGTTTCTTTGCCTCGCCGGCGGCCTGCGGCCGGTAGAAGCGGGATTCAATCTCCGACAGAGCCGGATCGTCTCCGGCGCGGCCGACGGTCAGGATCTGGTCGGCCTGCTGGATGCAGCGCTCGGTCCACTGGTGGTCGGACGAATCGGTTTCGAGCAGAATGAAGTTGTAGTTGCCTTCCTGCGAACACAACCAGGCGGGAAAACGGGCATCGACGAGGATTGCGCGCGCGGCAGGCGAGTCGCCTGGGGCCCCGAGGATCTCCTGCATGCGTTTGCGGTTGATGTGGAGGACCGTGCAGTATGCCTCGAGCGCCGCGGCGAGACGGCGGCTGAACTCAGCCAGGGGAACGGTCGAGGAAGAGGGGACCAGCGCGGCGATCCAGTCGCGGCGCGCAGGAGTCTGAGACATGGTGGAGCGCAGCCGCTCGATATTGATGCGCGCCACGTGAAGCAGGAAGCGGGGGTATTTCTCGATCAGCGCCATGAACTCCCGCCGGCCGAAGAACAGAAGCTCTGATTCGCGCGTGGCAAGTATGGTGGCCGAGCGCGGCTCGCCGGTCAGCAGGGCCATTTCTCCTACCACCTCGCCGTGCCGGATATGGTTTACGATCTCGAGCGAGCCATCGGGCTTCTTAACCAATACTCCCAGCAGGCCGCTCACCACAATGTAGGCGCCGTCACCGGAGTCGCCGGCGTGGAACAAGACCTGGCCTTTACCTAGACTCTTCCAGAGACCAAGAGACTCGATTTCCTCGATCTGGCGGAAGTCGAGATTGCCGAACTGACTGGGAAGGATCGAAGACAGATGGTTTCGCCGCAAGCGGTGGACAACGACCTGTTGCATGCGCTCGATAAAGGTGGTGTCCGTCTCGGCGAGGCGATCGAACAAATCTTTGGCAAACCGAATGACTTTGACGGCGGTGATGGTGCGGATGGTGGCGCTTCGGAGGCCGCCGGTCATGATCTGAATTTCGCCGACGATTTCGGCGGGGCCTAACTCAGCGATCACGATTTCCGCTCCGGCGGCGCCTGGAATGAGCACTTTCAGGCGGCCTTCAACGGAAAGGTAGAGAGCATCGGATGGATCGCCTTGAGAAAACAGCGTCTCTCCGGGCTGCAGCGAAACCCAGGTCCCTCCTTCCGCGAGCATCTCCACGGCGTCCGCAGAGATGCCGGCAAACGCCGGCGCCGCTCGAATATATTCCTTCATTTCCGGAATTTGTCCAGTGCGTTTCCAATGATGGCCACGGCCCTGCTCACACCATCTTCCTGGCGCAGCTTGGAGCCCAGACACTGCAGGCGGCAGCGCATGTCATGCGATGTCTCCGCGAGGTCGAGGGCATGCGCCAGCGCGGGCGCCGAGCGGCGACCGAACGCGATAGGAGGAGGACCGAGGCCGCGGGCGGCCAGCCAGCTTCCCCAGAATCCCTGGTCAAAGAAGAATGGGAGGATGACCGAAGGGACACCGGCACGCAAAGCAGCTGCCGTGGTTCCAGCGCCACCGTGGTGAACGATGGCGGACATCCTCGGGAAAATGGAGTCGTGAGGGATGTAATCGGCGACAAAAATATTGGCGTCGCCTTCCACGGCCCGGTCCTGGTAGCCACTCCAGCCGGTAAGTATGACTCCCCGCCGCCCGGTGCGCGCGAGTATATTCGTGGCGGCGTCGAAGATGCGGGTAATGCGACGGCTGCGCATGCTGCCGAAGCCGAAACAGACGGCGGGACCTGCAGCGAGAAACTCTTCGAGGGCATCGGGCAGGGACGGAGACGGTAATTGGGTTCTCCAATACCCAGTGGCGTGCATCCACGGCTTCCAGTCGCGGGGGCGCGGTACCACCAAGGGGCTGTAGCCGAATAAGACAGGCAGGGAGTCCCGATACAGTGCATTGTAATGCCCCCAAAAAGGCAAAGGATCGCGCACGTGGCGGCGGAGCAGCGGCCGCGCGATCTGCCAGAACATCTGCTCCATCAGATGGTAGCTGAACCGGTTCAGTGCGCCGGGCGCGCCATCCGGCAGCGGCAGCAGAGGATTGGCGTATTGACGAGTACGGCCGAGAGGCTGCAGGCTGGTGGCGAATGCGGGAATTCCCAGTTCACGGGCAATATAGAAAGCGGGCAGGCCGAGCGGAGAGTAGCAAACGGCATCGGCTTCGCGGCAGGCGGTGCGTACGGTACAGATGACCCGTCCTGCCACGTCCGCGGCCACCCGGCCCAGCGTGCGGAAGAATCGGAAGCTATGACCGCCGCTAGCCAGCAGCGCACCTCCGTCCTCGGATTCGCAGAGTTTCCGGAAGCTTACGGGAATCGGATGGAAGGGGATGTCCTGTGCCGCCATCGAGCATGCGAAATCATCGGGAGCGCACAGGCAGGCATCGAAACCGGCTCGCTGCAGCCCAGCGCACAGTGCCGCGTGGGGCTCCACGTCACCGCGCGTTCCAACGGCGACGACCACGATTCTCATGGGGATCCGGCGGAACTCACTCTCTGGAGCGCGGACCGCAGCCGTTGTGCCAACCCATCTACATAAGGCGGTCGCAGAAAGGTGTGGTGGTCGCCGGGCACGGTTTCGAGCCGGATGCGGGACTGTGTGAACCATTTCCATTGCCGGACGAGCAAAGGAGAGCGGCATACCGACCACCGCGCCTGGTAGAACGTGATCTCTCCCCGGTAGTGGTCCGGCGTGTATCCTACAAGGGCTTCCAGATGCCGGTCCAGTCCCTTGTCATTGAACATCGCCGACAGAATCTGCATGATACGCGGCTTCACCGGGAGGATTTTTTCGACCACGGCGCAGGCCCGCTGCAAGCCAATATAGGAAAGGTGCTCGAAACGGGTGTATCGAATGAACAGAGGGTCGAACAGCGCCACCAGGGCGACCGATTCGCCTTTGGCGCGCAGCTGGATAGCCATTTCCAGAGCCATCACGGCGCCGGCACTGTACCCGCTGAGGCAATAGGGGCCTCGTGGCTGCACGGATCGCAGACGCTCGATATACAAGGCGGCGAGCTCACGCGCCTTCGTTCCGGAGCAATTTTCGGGAGGCCGGAGGCCATACACAGCGTGTTCGCTACCAAGGGCACGGGCCAGGCCCAAAGCCACCCAAACGTCACCGTAACCGGCCACGATAAAGACTAGCGGCTGGGCCTTTCCACCCTCATCCTGAACGATCCAGAGAGTCTTAAGCCCGGTGCGTGGGTGCGCCGCCGGCCCGTCCGGAACTGTTTCGGCGCGTAGGTTGCGAGTCTCCATCGTTGCCCGCTCTCTTGCCTAGATTGCGCGTAGCTCCACTGGTTCGATGGATTATACCTGATGCGCCCACAGAAAAAAGGGCATTTCGGCCTCGATCGGCTAAGGCGTCAAGATAACTTTGCCAAACTGCTCCTTGTGTTCCAGCCGCTCATGCGCCGCGCGGATTTCGCTCAGCGGATAAACCTTATCGATAACAGGCTTCAGCTCTTTTCTGAAAACGAACTTAAGCACCTCATGCAGTTCCCCGAGCGTTCCCATGAATGAACCCAGCAGCGACCACTGTTTGCTGAACAGGAAACGCAGGTCGAGTTTCACATCCCAGCCGGTGGTATTACCGCACGTCACCAGACGCCCGGCGGGCGCGAGCGACTCCAGGCTTTTGCTCCAGGTGGCTTCGCCGACATGCTCGAATACGACATCGACGCCTCGTTTGCCGGTCAGCTTCTTCACTTCCGCGGAAATATCCTGTGTGTAGTGATCGATCACGTGGTCCGCGCCGAGCTCTTTTGCCTTGGCCATCTTCGCCTCGCCTCCAGCGGTAGCAATCACGCGGCAGCGATGCAATTTGGCGAGCTGAATGGCGGCCGATCCGACGCCGCTTGAAGCAGCCAGAACCAGGACATCCTCGCCCAATCGCAGATGCGCCCGGCCTACCAACATGTGCCATGCAGTGAGAAAAACCAGGGGCACAGCAGCGGCCTCTTCAAAGCTCAGATCGTCAGGGATCTGGATGGCGGTCCACTCGGGCGCGGCAAGCAGCTCGGCGTCGCCGCCATCCATGCCATAGCCGAAGATGGTGTACCGGCGGCAAAAATTGTCCCGGCCCGCCATGCATTGCTCGCACTGGCGACAGCTCAGGCCGGGAGAGAGCAGCACGCGCCATCCGGGTTTCACACGTTCACAGAGGTCTCCCGTTTCCAGCACCTCTCCAGCGATATCGCAACCCAAGATATGCGGCATGGCGAACTTCATGCCCGGAATGCCGGCGCGCACGAACAGGTCGAGGTGGTTCAGTGCGCACGCGCGTACGCGGACCAGGATCTGGTTTGCCTTGATTCTTGGATCCGGGACGTGCTCGTATTTCAATACTTCGGGCGAGCCATGCTCATGGATGCGGGCGGCCATCATCCATCACAGTATAGCGGTCTGCGGCTGTAAACTCGCTGCACAACGGGGTTTACTTTTCGGGTGCCCCGGAATATAGTGAGCAGTACCCGGTTCAAAATTTTCTCGAGGAGTAACCATGAGACGCAGCATTTTGACAACCTTCGCGCTGTGCCTGGGCGTTCTGCTGACCCTTGCCGTCGGCCCCGTGGTGGCGAAAGACAAGAAAGCCAAGCAGGGACAACTGAACGGAACGGTCCACATGATCAACAAAGACACGTCCACCATCACAGTTATGAAAAGCAACGCGCAGCGGCAGATCGTTTACAACAACGACACCAAATGGATGTATGGCGTTCAGTCGGACGCAAAACCCAGTTCGCTCGACCAGTTGAAAGAGGGGTGGTACATCAACTGCAAAGGCACGTTCGATGGCGTTAAGCTCGTCGCCAGTGCTTGCCGGTTCCGAGAAGCCAAGTAATCCCTCGTAACGGGGAGTGCGGGCGCGCCAATGGGCCGCACTCCGTTTTTCTTCGACTTCCTCCGACAAACGCCGCTTGAATTTTGACAAGATGGGTGAGTGTTCGCCCGTTCATTCAAACTTTGGCTTCTCGCTATGGCAGCATTGTGTTTCATCGCGTGCAAGCCGCCTGAAGAATCCCTGCAGAAAGCCATCATCGGAGCGGTGCTGATCGACGGCACGGGTGGCCCGCCGATTTCGAATTCGGTGGTCATCGTCGCCGGTCACCGTATCCGTGCCATAGGCAATCGCGCCAACATGCCGATACCCGCAGGCGTCGAGAAAATCAACGGCGCGGGAAAATTCCTGGTCCCCGGGCTGATCGATCTGCATGTGCACCTCGGAACCCGCGCCGGCGCCGCATACAAGGATGCCGACTACACGCGGCAGCGCATTGAGGAAAATCTCAATACCTACCTTTATTTCGGCGTAACTACGGTACGCAGCATGGGTACCGATCGCCAGGCTGGGTTCGACGTGCGTAAAGCCGAGCGCGAAGGGCAGCTCCTGACCGCTCGCCTGTTTACCGCTGGCCGCGGTTTTACGGCGCCCCGAGGCCATCCCGCCCAAGAAGTTGGCGACGTGGTCATTCAAACAGACAGTCCGGAGGAAGCCCGCCGGCAAGTAGATGCGCTGGCGGGGCAACAGGTGGACGCCATTAAGATCTGGGTGGACGACTTGAGCCACACTGCACCCAAGATCAAGCCCAATGTGATCGACGCGATTCTCGACCAGGCGCGTAAGTACAACATTCCTGTGACAGCCCATATTTACTCGCTGGCGGATACCGAGCACCTGGTGCAGGCCGGCGCTGCGGGTTTTTTGCACATGATTCAGGACACGGAGAATATCGATCCGGTTTTCATTGCACGGCTGCGGGATCTGCGGATTGTGTTTGCGCCGACGCTGGTCCGCCAGGAACTCGGTTGGCTGTATGCCGAGCATCCCCAGATGCTTGATGATCCGGATGTGACGCGTACCGTGGCCAATAGCTCGATTGACGCGGCCCGCCAAGCGGCCGGTGCAAGCCATGTGGCCCAGACCGAGCGCCAGGACTTCGAGCGAGCCATGCGAAACACCAGGAAGCTGGCGGCCGGCGGGGTGCTCATCGGAGTAGGGTCGGATGGAGGTTCGGCGCTTGATTTTCCCGGGCTGATGACCCACCGGGAGATTCAATTGCTGGTCGAGGCCGGGCTTTCGCCCATGGACGCCTTGGTGGCGGCTACCCGCAATGGCGCCCTGGCCATGCGCAAAGGCGACGAGTTGGGTACGGTGGAGCCCGGCCGGCTTGCGGACCTGATGCTGGTTTCGGCTAATCCGCTCGAAGACGTGCGGAACCTGCGCAAAATCGAACTTCTGATGCTGAATGGGGAATGGATCGACCGGGGGTCCCTGAAGCTCAAATAGGGCCTAACTTTCCCTGA
>DATLVQ010000674.1:0-19756 GCA_035577325.1 Bryobacteraceae bacterium
CGCTTTCGATTTGGAAACCGGCCTGTTTCAGAACAAGGCAAACGACCCGTTTCCCATCAATAACAAGCTCTCGATTCATGAAGTCAATATCCAGAAAGAAATCAAGCGGCACTGGCGCGAGATTTCCACTTACGTAGTTTCGGTGCTGCGCACCACCGGCATCAGCGACGTGGAGGCCGAGGAACTGGCCATCCTGCCGGGCATGGAAGAGCTTAGCGCCATGATGTACGTGAACCAGTTCCGTCGCGAGCAGCGCTACGACGTGATCGTGCTGGATTGCGCGCCCACTGCGGAATCCATGCGCTTCGTGAGCATGCCCACAACGCTCGAATGGTACATGAAGCACGTGTTTCCGTTTCAGCGCGGGTTGCTTAAAGCCGTGCGTCCGGTGGCCAATCGGATTTCACCGGTCGAGCTGCCCACCGACAGCTACTTTGCCAATGTGCAGGATCTGTTCGGCCGTTTAGACGGGATCTCCGAGCTGCTCGAAGATGCCAAGGTTACAAGTGTGAGGCTGGTGACCAATCCAGAGAAGATGGTGCTCCGAGAAACGCAGCGGGCGTTCGTTTACTTTTCCCTGCACGGGCTGACGGTTGACGGGATCATCGTGAACCGCGTACTTCCCGACGCTATCACCGATGCTTGGTTCGAAGAGTGGCGCGCTTCGCAGGCGAAAATTCTGGAGGAGATTGAAGAATATTTCGCGCCGGTCGAGGTAAAGCGCGTCCCGCTATTCACGCATGAAGTGCTGGGGCACGAACGCCTGGAGGATGTCGCTCGGGTGCTTTACGCCGACAAGGAAGATCCCGCGGCGGTGACACGCACCGAAGCTCCATATACTTTCGAGAAACATAATACCCATTACGAGGTGCGCCTGCGACTGCCCTTCGCGGCGAAAGGCGAGGTGGGACTGTTCAAGAAAGGCGATGAGCTGGTGGTGGAGATTGGCACGTTGCGCCGGCATATCGGGCTGCCGACCTCCATGGCCGCCCTGACCCCCGCACGTGCCACGTTGCAGAATAAAATATTAACAGTGGAGATGAAAGAAGGCTGATATGGAAGAGCAAAAGACTGCCGCCGAGCCCCAGCATGGGTGCTTCTTCTGCACCGTCGCCGGGCCGCAGATCGAGGCTTTGCTGGACCACTGCTGGCCGGAACCGACGCAGCAGCATTTCAGAACCGCGCGCATTGAAGTGCTCAAAGGAATCCGCAGCTTGCTGGATGCGCGCATTGAACACTTATCGCGGCACGCGCAGAAGGGCACCAGGGTTTCGGTGGAATAAGTGGGGCATTCGGCGGGTCCAAGTCCAGCACGTCTTGTGCAATCTGTCCGACTTGCGCTAGCGACGCGAGGCGAAGAAGTTCTGCAATAGCTCTACGCATTCCGCAGCTAGCACGCCTTCGATAATCTCCGCCCGGTGATTGAGCAGATCCGAATCGGCGATGCGGAACTTGCTGCGCACGCCCCCAAAGCGAAGATCGCGTGTCCCGAAGACCAGCCGTTTCACTCGCGCCGCCACCAGCGCTCCCGCGCACATGGCGCAAGGCTCTAACGTTACGTAGAGGGTGGCTTCCTCCAGCCGGTAATTAGCTGCCGCGTGGGCGGCCTCGCGCAAGGCCAGCATCTCGGCGTGGGCCGTCGGGTCGTTCATCGCAATAGGCGAATTGGCGCCTCGTGCTATGACGCGCCCCTCTATTACCACCACCGCTCCTACGGGCACCTCGCCCGAGGCCCCGGCCTGGCATGCCAGCTCCAGCGCCTCCCGCATGAACAAATCGTGCATGGACTTCGTAGAATAGAATAACTAGATACTCAAATGTTCCGCTTTCTGCCGTTTGTGCTCAAAAACTCCTGGCGAAATCGCCGCCGCACCAGCCTCACCATCGTGAGCATCAGCGTCTCACTCTGTCTGCTGGGCGTGCTGATGGCCATCTATTACGCCTTTTATTTCACAGATGCCACGCCTTCGCAGGCTCTGCGTCTGATTGCGCGCAACAAGATTTCGCTCGCCGTGCCCATGCCGCTCTACTACCGCGACAAAATCCGGCAGATAGCCGGCGTCCGGGAAGTCGCCCCCTACCAGTGGTTCGGCGGCGTCTACAAGGACCGGCGCGAGTCTAAGAACATGTTCCCGCGCTTTGCTGTCGAGCCTGACAAGATTCTGACCATCCGCGGCGAAATGCAGGTTCCCGACGATCAAAAAAAAGCCTTCATTCATGAACGCACTGCCTGCATGGTGGGTAAGGCGCTCGCCGACAAGTTGAATCTGCATCTCGGCGACCGCATTCCAATCCAGGGCGATATCTTTCCCGTCAATCTCGAATTTACGCTCCGGGCGATCTATGATGCACCCGAAAACAATGAGGTGTTGTACTTTAATCTCGAATACCTTGATCAGGCGCTGGGTGCAAAGAGATGGGGGCAGATCGGAACCTTCTACATCCTGGCCGATAGCCCGGAATCTGTGCCGCGCATCGCGAAAGCCGTGGACGATGAATTCAGCAATTCGCCTGTGCAGACCAAGACCGAATCAGAGCGCGCCTTCCAGCTAGGCTTCCTGAGTTTCCTCGGTAACGTGAAAATGATTCTCCTCAGCATCTGTGCGGCGGTGACATTCACCATTCTGCTGGTTTCGGCCAACACTATCGCGATGTCGATTCGCGAGCGTGTCCGCGAAGTAGGCGTGCTCAAGACGCTGGGCTTCACGCGGGGAACGATTCTCACGCTCATTTTGGGAGAGGCAGTGGCCATTGCCACCATCGGTGGCGCCCTTGGCGTCGTACTGGCATCGTTCCTCTGCCGCGTAGTTCGGCAGGGGCCGGCTTTCTCCGACGATCTCAAGCATCTGGCCATTCAGCCCCCGGTTGTGATCACCTGCCTGATTGTTGCCGCGACCATCGGGCTGGTGAGCGCCTTTATCCCGGCCTGGAACGCTTCGCGCATTTCGATTGTTGAGGCTCTGCGTAGCACTGAATAGCGAACTCCCATGGCGATCCCCGTCACTTACAACTTGCGTAACTTAGTAGTTCGCAGAACAACCACCATCATGACCGCGTTGGGCATCGGCCTGACAGTAGCCGTGCTACTGGCGATTCTGGCCCTGGTGGGCGGGCTGCGCTCGTCGCTCCAGGCATCCGGAAATCCGCTGCAGGTGCTGGTGCTGCGAAAAGGTTCTAATGCGGAACTGAGCAGCGCTGTGACGCCGGCCAATTTTCAGGACATGAAGTTCAAGTCCGGTGTCGCCCGGTCGAATTCCGGCCAGCCCATGGCATCACTAGAAATGGTGACCGTCATTAATCTCGCCAGCGTCGATGCGCCTCAGGGCACTAACGTGACTCTCCGCGGAATCTCGCCCATTGGCCTCGAAATGCGCGACAACCTGAAACTGATCGCCGGCCGCTGGTTTCAGGCGGGCCGGCGGGAAGTGGTCGTGGGAGAATCGATCCAGAAGCGCTTTCCGGCCGCCCGGGTCGGGCAGCGCCTGCATTTCGGGCGTGGAGACTGGGACGTTGTCGGGATTATGTCCGCCGGGACTGGCGCCACCAATAGCGAGATTTTCGGCGACCTCAACCAGGTGAGCTCAGACTTCCAGCGGCCCGATGCGCTGAGTTCCGTGCTCCTCCGCGCTACTGATGCCATCGCCGCCAAAGCGCTGATCAATGACATCGTCAACGACCAGCGCCTGAATCTCGACGCCATTTCGGAAGTGGATTACTACCAGGCGCAGACGAATTCGGGTGTAGTGATCGAATACCTGGGCATCTTCGTATCCATCATTATGGGCGTCGGTTCCAGTTTTGCCGCCATGAACACCATGTATGCCGCGGTCGCGCGGCGCTCGCAGGAGATCGGCACTCTTCGCGTGCTCGGCTTTTCTCGCGGCAGCATTTTGTTCAGTTTCTTTGTCGAATCGATTCTTCTGGCCGCACTCGGCGGCATCTTGGGATGCCTGCTGGTGCTGCCGCTCAACGGGATCACCACCGGCATCGGCAATTTTGTTACCTTTAGTGAAATCGATTTTAATTTCCGGGTAACACCCCAGATCATGGCTTTGGGCGTAGCCTTTGCCATGGTTCTGGGTGCGCTGGGTGGGCTGTTCCCGGCGAGTTCCGCTTCCCGGAAGGAGATCCTGACCGCCCTGCGAGGCATCTGAACGCCATGCAAGCTGAATTGAAAGCGTTGCAAATCGATCGCTCGAAGAAGAGCGGACCGGAGCCTGCTCGCTGGGCAACCCGTTGGATCATCGGCGGGGTGCTGTTGTTCGTGCTGCTGGGCGCTGCGCGTTTTGCTTACACCAGGCTAACAGCCGCGACAGAAGTCGAAACGATCCGCGTGCATGCGGAAAGTTCAGCGGCCGCCGGCCCGGGCGTGGTGCTGAATGCAACCGGCTATATAGTCGCCGCCCACCGGATCGAGGTCGCGTCGAAAGTGGTCGGCCGTGTGGCTTGGATTGGCGTGGAGAAGGGCGACAAAGTAAAAGCCGGCCAGGTGCTCGTGCGCCTCGAGGACGACGAATACGCCGCACAGCTCACGCAGGCCAAGGGCCAACTCGCGAATCTCCAGGCGAAACTGGCGGAGCTCGAGCACGGCTCGCGTCCCGAGGAAATCGCCGTCGCCCGGGCGAATCTCAATCAAGCCAAGTCCGACCAGGAGAACGCCCTAATCACGCTGAACCGCACCAAGAAACTGGCTTCTGAAGGTGTGATGGCCAAGCAGGCGCTCGATGACGCCCAAGCCAAGTTCGATAGCGCCGCGGCACGCGTGAATTCCCTGCAGAAAACGTTGGATCTTTCGGTGCTGGGTCCCCGGCAGGAGCAGATCGATTCTATGCGCGGCCAGGTCGAGCAGGCTAAGGGCGCGGTAGCCTATGCCGAAACGCAACAATCGAACACGGTGATCCGCGCGCCTGTGAGCGGCACAGTTCTAGAGCGCGCCGTCGAGAAAGGCGAGTTCTTGACGACAATGTTCGTGGGCGATAAAGGCGCAAAAGGCTACGTTGTGGCGCTGGCCGACCTGAACGATCTCGAAGTCGAGCTGGATATCAGCCAGAACGATTTCGCGAAGCTGCATGCCCGGCAGAAGGGCATTGTGACCACGGATGCGTTTCCGGACCGCAAATACGACGGCATCATCTATGAAATCTCGCCCGAGGCCAATCGCCAGAAGGCAACCGTGCAGATCAAAGTGAAGGTACTGAATCCGGACGATTATCTGCGGCCGGAGATGAACGCGAGCGTGGCATTTGTGTCCGACGAGAAAACGGCGAGCGTGGGAGCGCAGGCGCGGCCCGTCATCATGATCCCGGCTGCTGCCATCCACGACAACGCGGTATTCGTGATATTCGACGGAAAGGCCGTCAGGCGTGCCGTGAAGACCGGCTCTACCAACAGCAAAGGCATTCGCATTGAAGACGGGCTGATCGGCGGCGAGGATCTGATCTTGAATCCGCCGGCCACACTCAAAGACGGCGACCGCGTGAAAGCCAAACAATCCTGACCATGACCGATAACGTAGTAATCCAAACGCGCGACTTGACGAAGGAATTCCTGCGCGACGAGTTTCATGTCGTGGCGCTCAAGGACGTTGATATAGAAATCCATAAGGGCGAGTTTGTGGCGCTCATGGGCCCGTCGGGATCGGGCAAATCGACGCTGCTGCATCTGGTTGCCGCCATGGACGTGGCTACTGGCGGCGAAATCCGCGTCCTGGGCCAGGATCTGCGCGCGCTCAGTGACCGGCAGATCGCTCACTGGCGGAACGAAAACATCGGGTTCATTTTCCAGTCGTTCAACCTGATCCCGGTGCTGACCGCGCTTGAGAATGTCGAGCTGCCGTTGAAGCTGACCAACCTGAAGAAACAGGAGCGGATCGAGCACGCCACCACCGCGCTGAAGCTTGTCGGGCTGGGCGACCGGCTCGGTCACTTCCCGCGCCAGTTGTCCGGCGGGCAGGAGCAGCGCGTGGCCATCGCCCGCGCCATCGTCACTGACCCGGCCCTGATTCTTGCCGACGAGCCCACTGGCAACTTGGATGCCACGTCGGCCGAAGACATTCTCTCGCTGCTCTCACGGCTCAATAAAGAACATGGCAAGACCATCGTGATGGTGACTCATGACCCGCACGCGGCGCGCTTCGCCAGCAAAGTGCGATACCTGGAAAAGGGCGCGCTGCTCACCGAAGGCGCTGTGCCGGCCAGTTAGACGCACCGTGCGGCGTGTGATGGTGCAACGTCTCATACCGGTTGCTTCGATGGTGTGAAAGATTGCAGTCACAGCCGTCCGAAGCACGGCTCGGCCCTGCCCGCTGTGTGGGGTTCACATTCATGGGTCGCCTGCCCGAAGACATGTGAAGACATGTTGGGATACCCTCAAGCCGCCGCATTCAGGTAGCAGGGTTTCTCGGGATGCGGTAAATTAAGCCATAAGGAGCCTGGATTGTGTCCCGAAGGGCAAGCAACGGGTCCGATCCCTTGGGTAGAAACCCAATTCTCCTGGGCGATGTCGGGAGATCCGTGGGCTTATCTCCTGCAATAACCCGCACAGCCTAAAGAAGGTCCTTACCGGAAGTGTTGACTTAAGCTGAACACAATGGGCCGAGTACGACCATTTGTGCAGGACGACACTCCGCAAGTCGCGGGTCTGCACTGGAGCATTCTACATGGCCGCAATGGCTTTCCGCCTCCGGCACTGGAAACCTATCTTGAGCAGCTGTTCTTTCGCAGCCCTTGGTCCGACAGCGCTCTTCCTTCTTTGGTATATGAAGATGATCGAGGAACGATTGTTGGATTTCAGGGCGTGGTGCCTCGGCGTATGTCGTTGCACGCCATCCCTATCCAAGTCGCCTGTGGCTGCGGTCTTGTCGTTCGTCCGGAAAGTCGCTCGACACTGGCAGCTTTGCATTTGCTCAAGGCGTTTTTCTCGGGGAAACAAGACCTGTCATTAACCGATACGGCGAACCAGATTAGTGAAACAATCTGGACTGCTCTGGGAGGGAAGACCGCCGTATCGTACGGCATGCATTGGTCCAGGCCGCTGCGGCCGAGCCTCTACGGTCTTTACGGCCTGTCGCGCTTTGCAAAGGGGACGCTGCCAGCTGCCTTCGTCGTTGCATCCCGGCCGCTGTGCAGCGTGGTTGACCGCATCATAACAAGGATGCCATCAAGTCCTTTCCGTCCCCCGAAGCCCATCCTCTCCGCGGAGGCACCGGATGTCGACACGCTGCTCGCCTGCCTGTCAGGCTCTTCGGGCGCCCACTCGCTCCGGCCACAATACGAGAGAGATTCCTTATGTTGGCTTCTCGATTTTATGGGTCAAATGAAGGCCTATGGGGATTTTCGATCAGTGGTGCTACGAGACGACGCGGGGAACATAGCGGGCTGGTATATCTACTACGTTAAGGGTGGAGGCATCGGCGAAGTGGTGCGGATAGGCGCAGCAGACGACGCAATCGCCCCGGTGCTCGATCACCTTTTCTATGACGCATCGATCCATGGAGCGATAGCCCTACATGGAAGACTCGAAGCTCGACTTACACAGCCACTATCAGAGAGATGCTGTTTCTTTTACCAGGCAAGTAATCGGCTGCTTGTACACTCCCGCCGGCCCGACGTGGCGCAGCTAATTCATAACAACGACGCGCTCCTTACGCGACTCGATGGCGAATGGTGCTTGAGATTTGGCGGCGAGCAAACTGCTGATACGACATCGATCCCAAAGGCTCGATAGATTTGCTTTCGCTTAAATGGTTTTCGGCAAAACGATTCGAGGCTGTTCGTTCCCGGTCAGCACCAAGGGCCACCGTTCATTTCAACGGCGCTTGGCCAGAAAGTTGGGACTATGGGCGGTTTCGAACTGGGCATTTTGGGTTTGACGCAGTATGTGCGGGTGCGGAGGACAAAGGCGGGCTGCTGGAATTTATCGTGCCGGCGCGGTGCGGCATTGCAGGCGCATAAGCGCCGATCACGGCGAGCTCAATCTCGTGATCGAAGGCCTGCTGGAACTGATCGCCTGATCGACGATCGGCTGCCCCCGGCTCAATTAATCGCTCCAAAGCATTTATCTTGGTTAGATGGCCGAACTAGAAATCCATCACGAATCAGAAGGCGCTCCGGATCCCGTCGGGCAGAAAGTCGGCGTGCTTGCGGCGGTGCTGGCTGTAGCGCTCGCGATTGTCACAATCGCTTCCCATCGCGCCCACACCGACGCTGTGCTGCTCAAGACCGAAGCCAACGACCGCTGGTCGTTTTATCAGTCAAAACGCATCAAGCTTCACAGCCTGGAGCTGGGAGAACAATTGGTTACGCTCCTCGGCGCCAAAAACCCGGAGACTGCCAAGGC
Source organism: Bryobacteraceae bacterium (assembly GCA_035577325.1). Classification (GTDB taxonomy): domain Bacteria; phylum Acidobacteriota; class Terriglobia; order Bryobacterales; family Bryobacteraceae; genus QHXW01. The sequence continues at coordinate 8,338 of DATLVQ010000674.1, forward strand.
CATCGAGGATTTTCGCAGCGATCAGGCGCGCTACGAAGAAGACTCCAAAAAAGTGATGGAAGAGGCGCAAAAGAAGGAAGGCGAGGCCACGCGCGTCGAGCGGCGCGCGCTGCGCTACGACGTGGGGGAGGGCCTGCTTGAGATTGCGCTTGTGTTGTCGTCGCTGTATTTCATTTCGAGAAAAATGCTGTTCCCCGTGATCGGTATCGTCGCGGGTATCGCGGGGGCGGCGACGGCAATTCTGGGGTTTATTCTGTGATCAATGCCGGAAGTGCCGAACGCCAGTGAACACCATGGCAATGCCCAGGCGGTCGGCTGCGGCGATCACGTCGCCGTCTTTCACGGACCCGCCAGGCTGAATGATGGCCGTGGCGCCGTTTTTCGCCGCTTCCTCCACGCCATCCGGAAACGGGAAGAACGCATCGGACGCGACCACGGTTTCGGCCAGCGGCAGCACCGCCTTCATTGCGCCGATCTTGACGGAATCCACGCGGCTCATCTGGCCTGCCCCCACCCCCACCGCCTGCCCTGCGCGTGCATAAACGATGGCATTCGATTTCACGTGCTTGGCCACTTTCCAGGCGAATTCCAGTGCGGTCCATTCGGCTTCGGTTGGAGTACGGCGCGTCTTCACCTCGGTCGCCGCGCGATCCAACCGGTGCGTGTCAGGCGTTTGCGCGAGAAAGCCGCCGCTGATGGATTTGATGACCAGTGATTCCGCGCCCGCCGTGACTTTCATCAGCCGCAGATTTTTCTTAGCTTTCAAAATGGCCAGCGCTTCGGCTGAATAATCGGACGCGGCGATAGCTTCCGCGAACAGCTTGGCGACCTCCCGGGCAGTCTCCGCGTCCACCGGAACATTGAAACCGATGACGCCGCCGAACGCCGAGACGGGATCGCACTCCAGGGCTTTCCGATAGGCCTCGGCCAGCGCCTTCTGCTCCGCGCAACCGGCGGGGTTGGTGTGCTTGATGATGGCCGCCGCGGGACCGGTGAATTCATTCACCAGCTGCCAGGCTGCATCCAGATCCACCAGGTTGTTGTATGAGAGTTCCTTTCCGTGCAATTGCTCGGCGCCCGCGATTCCGGCCGCGCAGGTGCCGTAGAGCGCCGCGGACTGGTGCGGGTTCTCGCCGTAGCGCAGATCCATCAATTTCTCCGCGTGGATGTCAAGGTGCGTCGGAAGTGGCGCGGCGCCATCTACTTGCGCCAACCGCGCGGTGATCGCGCTATCATATTCCGCCGTCGTGCGAAAGGCCTTTTGCGCTAGACGCCATTTAGTTTCGCGCGAGATTGCCCCGCCGGAACCACGCATTTCGTCCGCGATGGCCGCATAGTCGCCCGGTGAAACCACCACCGCCACGTCCTGAAAATTCTTAGCTGCCGAACGGATCATCGTGGGGCCGCCGATATCGATGTTCTCGATCAGCTCATTCAGCGTAACTCCCGCTCGAGTTGCGACCTTTTCGAACTGATAGAGATTCACGACCACCATATCGATCGGCTGGATGCCGTGTTCCTGAAGCGCGCGCACATGTTCGGCGTTCTCCCGCACCGCTAGAATGCCGCCGGTGACGCGCGGGTGCATCGTCTTGACTCTGCCGTCCAGCATCTCCGGGAATCCGGTGACATCGGAGACGTCCTTCACCTCGATGCCGGCATCGCGCAGTAGCTTTGCGGTGCCCCCGGTCGAGATTAGCTCGACCCGGAGGGCGCGCAACTGCCGCGCGAAGTCGGCAATGCCGCTTTTGTCCGTAACGCTCAAAAGAGCGCGTTGAATTTTGGCCATAAATTGTTAGGGTAGGACAGGCACGCGTATCTGTCCATTGCGCGAGCAAACTGAAAACGTATGAGAGACAGGCAGGAGGGCGGGTCTTACCTTGCTACGCCGCGCATTCGCCGCGACCCAGCTTGAGGGAGAAGTTCGTGTCGTCGCCCCAGTCCTGGTAAAGGTCGGGCTCGATTTCGGCGGGTTTGGCAAGATCACTGGTGGCTGCGCGGAAGAACTCCACTTTGTGGCGCATCACATAATCGCGAAAGCTTTCACCATCCACGCGGTTGGCGATGAAGTGATCGAGCACGCGCTTGACGGCTTCTGGCGCCAGGCGCGCTGGAATGCTTTGCACGGCCAAGCCGAACCGCATTACGCCGTCGCCATCGTAACCGCCGCCCAGCAGCATCTGATAATACGGGATTTCCTTGCCGTCGATTTTGCGCGCGTTGCCGTAAAACCCGAAATCGGCAATCCAGTGCTGCCCGCAGGAATTCGGACATCCGCTGATCTTGATCGTGAGATTCCGTACCCGCGGATCGTCATAGTGCCGCGCCATCTCCTGCATTGCCGCGCCCAGGTTCATCGACTTGGTCAGCCCCAAGTTGCACGAGTACGCTCCCGGGCATGTGGTGATGTCTTCGATCTCTCTCGCGCCCGCGCCGGCCAGCCCCAGTTCCCCCAGAGCCGCATATACGCGTCGCACCCGGGCCAGCGGGATGAAGCCCAGCAGCAGGTTCTGATCGATCATGACGCGCACCAAGCCGTCCCCCGCGTCCGCCGCGATCCGCGCCACGCCGCGCATCTGATCGCTGGTTAGATTTCCTTGGTCGACGCGCACGGTGACCATGGCGTAGCCCGTCTGGCGCTGTTCGCGCACGTTGCTCTTGTGCCAGCGATCGTATTCGGAGTTGCCACTGCCGTTGGTATTTACCACCGGCAGCAGCGCGCCTTGTCCTAGCGGTTGCGGACTCGATTGAAATCCGCCGAAGCCTTCGGGCACCAGTTCCGGCGTCTCAATCCCGCCATTGGCCAGGATATCTTGGTACGCGATCTCGATCTGCTCGCGCACCCAATCCCAACCGCGCTCGCGAAGCACGAATTTCAACCGCGCTTTGTTCTTGTTTTGGCGGTTGCCGTACTTGTTAAACACGCGAATCACGGCTTCGCAGCGGCTGACCAGGTTCTCTACCGGCAGGAACTCATCGAGCAGTTGCGCCTCGTATGGCAGCGGGCCCAGGCCTCCGCCCACCGTCACGCGGAATCCACGCTTGCCGTCGCGAACAAGCGCGTGCAGGCCGACATCGTTGATCGCGCTGGCCATGCAATCGTGCCGGCAGCCGTCGAAGGCAATCTTGAACTTGCGCGGCAGGTTGTCGGTCAGCTGCTTGCGCAGGAAGGCGTACGCGGTCTTTTGCGCATACGGCCGCACGTCGAAAACTTCATCGTGCGACAGACCCGCGAGCGGACACGCCGTCACGTTGCGCACGGTATTGAAACAAGCCTCGCGCGTTGTGAGCCCCGCGTCGGCCAGCCGGTGCATCAGGTCCGCCACGCGCGCCAGGGGGACGAAATGGTATTGCAGATTCTGCCGCGTGGTGAGATGCCCTCGTCCGCCGGCAAATTCGTCCGAGACTTCCGCCAGGCGCTCCAGTTGCGCGGATGTGACCATGCCGCTCGGAAACTTCGTGCGCACCATCTGCACGCCCGCCTGCCGTTGTCCGTAGATGCCATAGCGGAGGCGGAACGAGCGAAATTCGTCTTCGGTGACGGTCCCGGCCAGCACTTGCTCGGCTTTGGCGCGAAAACGCTCGATTTCTTCACGAACGGTCTGGTCGTGTTGCAGCTCGAAATCTTCGCGGACGGTCAGACTTTGGTCAGCAACGCTGGACATGGGCTCACAGCCAATCCCCACATTTCCTATAGGGATTATAACAATAGAGATTATACCACTTGCGAAAGAGATGCAAGCTCTTCTAACTTGTTACACGCAGTCAGCTTACGCGGAGCTATTTTTGGCGGGCCAGGCGCCTGAAGTATTCCGCCACTGCGTCGGCATATCCGGGCGGGGCCGGCTGTGTGACGCCGCTGCGCACGCTGCCCGTCTCTTTTTCACCGGCCAGGCGCCGCAATTCGAGTTCAATCTGTTCCGTGCCATCGACCAGCGAGCCCACAATCTGATCGAGCCGCTCCGGTGTGATGCCGGACAGACGCCCGCTATCGACTTGCCGCATCTCACGGATCAAGTCCTGCACATCGCGGGTGACGTCGTGGGGAATTTCGCGGTTGCTGCGGAGCATCTGTTCGAGCTGGCCGAGGTCACGAATTCCCTCGCGAATGGTATGGCCGGCGGTGGCTGGATCGAACTCGCGAATGAAGGGACCGTGCGAGTCAAACTGACCGCCACGTCCGGAAGCGGCTTCCGGCGAAGATCCGCCGCCAGGCTCGCCGGAATGCGGAGCGCCATTCGACGCTTGCGCCGACCTTCCCGGCTGCCGGCCTGGCGATCCCTGCCGCCCCTGGCCTTTCTGTCCGTCTCCCTGCTCGCCCTGGGCCTCACCCTTTCCGCTCTGTGATCCCTGCTGGCCTTGCGCCTCGTCCTTCTGACCTTGCTGTCCCTGTTGCCCTTGAGCTTCGCCCTTTTGTCGCTGCGAGCCCTGTTCGCCCTTCGCGCCCGGCTGCTGCCCGGCGCTCTTCAGCTCCTCCAGCCGCTGCCGCAGCTGCTCCACCCGGTCGAGCGCAGCTTCCAGAGCCTGGCCGCTATCCGGTTCGCGGCCGATGGCGCTCTGCGCCTCGCGCATGCGGTCGCGCAACTGATTCAGGCCGCGCGTAATCTCAGGTTGGCGTGTCAGCGCGTAGGCCCCCATGCCCCGCCGCATCACCTCCACGGTCCATCCCATTTTGAGCCGCAGCTCCTGCTTTTGGACGTCGCCCAGTGCATCGCGCAGCTTGCCAGAGGCGGACCGTTGGCTGCCCGCCATGTCCCGCGCGGCCCTTTGCATCTCTTGTTCGAGCTGTGTCAGCGCCTCGATGAGCTTCTTCTGCTCGGCTTCCAACTGTTCCACTTGCTTGTGCGAGATTCCCGGCTGCATCAGGGTCGGCCGGCTTTGATCCTCCCCCGCGCCCGCGAAGGTCTGGCGCATGCGGTTTTCAAAATTCCGCTGCTGTTCAGCAAGCTCCTGCGATTTTCGCGCCAGTTCTTCCATTTGCTGTCCGGCCTGTTGCTTGCGCTCTCCAGCGAGAGATTGGCGCGCTTCACGGAGCCGTTCGGCGGCGCGGCGTGCTTCCGCCTCGCTCTGTGCCGATCCCTGGTTCTGCGGGGAGCCGGCATTCTGCATGTCCCGCGTTGCTTCCGCCAGCCGCTCGATGGCGCGGTTGAGCGCCGAATTCTGCCCCCCTGACCCACGCCCCTGCCCTTGCTGTTGTCCCTGCTGTCCTTGACTCTGACCTTGACTCTGCTGGCTCTGGCTTTGCTGGCTGTCTTGACCCTGTTGCTGCCCCTGCCGGTTTTGCGATGCCGACTGCTGGCTCCGCGCCAGCTGCTCCATCTTCTTGCGAAGCTCTTCGGCCTCGCGACGCAGCATCTCCTGCTGCCAGCGTTGCTGGTAAGCCTGCTGTTGCTGGCGTTGTTGCTCGGCAAGATCCTGCTGGCGGCGCGCCAGCTCTTCCAGCTTGGCCAGCGCCTCTTCGATCTCTTTTTGGCGCTGATCGGGCGAAGCCGAGTTGCGGCCGGTTTCGAACTGATTCTTCTCGCGATCCAACTCCAGATCGAAGAGGCCTTCCAGATCGCGTCCCGCACCGCCGGCGCCTCCACCACTGTTCCCAAATGCCACCTGAATGTCGCGGAAGATGGCTTCCGCGCGGAGCAGGTGCTGCAGCGATTTCTGTTCGGGTGGCAACGCAGCCTGCCACTGGCGTTCACCGAGCTTCTCCACCGCCTGACCCATGGCGTCGACTGCCTGCGACATATCGTCGGCAAATTGCTTGAATGCCGGATTGGTCGAGTTCAGCTCGCGGCTTCTCATGCGCTCGGCGAGCGACTTCGCCTGGTCGCGCAGCTTGGACTGAATGCCGGAGAGCAGCCGGGCGTTCTCCTGTTCCTCGGCGGCGTTCTTCTGCGGATTCTTGAGCTGATTCCAGGTGGCGGCGATGATCTCTTTTTGGTGCTCGGCCACCCGCGGCGGTTGCTCGCCACCGCCCGCACCGCCCATCTGCTGCGATTGCGTGTACTGGCGCTCGAACGGCTGGGCTTCGACGAAGAAAATATCGCTACGGCTGGTGGAGAGCGCGTCGCGCGCCGAGGCATACATCGAGATGATGTCGCCCGGGACGAGCTTGTAATCTTCCAGGTAGAGCGTCGCGGAACCCTCAGCCGATTTGCCCTTCGCCCCGCCCAGCGCCACCGTTTTCTCCGGCGCGCCGTTCACCGAGTAGTGCAGATCCATGCCGCGCAGAGCGAAATCATCCTGCGCCTCGACCGTTACCGTGACTTCTTCGATGGGATTCACCTTGGCGTCACGGCCGGGCCGCACTATGCGCACGCTGGGCGGCGTGGCTTTCTGCACTTCGATGAAATAGTCGTTGCTCAGCCGGACCATATCGCCGCGCTCGGGCGTGGCGATGTGATACACACCGTCTTTCTGCATGGGAACGCGGGCCACACCATCGCGCAGATCGAACCGCGACCCGTCGTCGAGCAGCAGAGCACCCGCAGCCAGCGGGCGGTCAGTGTCTACCCTGACTTCGGCCTCGGTGCCTTCCACAGCGCGCAGATCGCCGCCAGGATCTTCGACCGTTTCTTTCAAACCGGTCCAGGCCGGGTAATGATACGTCACGCGAAGCTTCTTGACTTCGGGCAGATCGGCAACACCCATGTGGAATTGCCTCGACCGCACGCCAGCCGCTTCCACGTAATAGTCGAACGCCTCTGGCACGCCCGCGAAGAGAAATTCGAAGGTAGGCGAGCCGGGTTGGGGGCGCATCATCGCTTCTTCCCATTTCGAAGAGCTCTGAAATTTTGCGAACACGCGCACGCGCCCGGTCTGGAAACCCAGCAAGCGCGCGGTTACGATCTGGTCGGACTTGCGGCGGATGGTATGGTCGCCGGGCTGTACCTGCACTTCGTAAAATGGCCGATCGTTATGGGGATCCGCGCCCCAAAGCAGCGAAGTTCCGTAGCCCAGAAAACCTGGACCTGAGATTCCAAGCCAAAGCAGCACGGCGACGGCAACAGCGCCTGCCGAGGCAAAGCTTAAGATGTGTTTTCGCGGCGCGATAGTTTCCGGTTTGGCGTCCCGGGCCACTTCCAGCGTGTCGGCGGCCAGCAGTTCGAGGAACGGATCGGGGCGTTCCGAGCGCTCGGCGAACGTGACCAGCCGCTGCTCAAAACGCGGGCAGTGCTGCTCGGCTTCACGGGCGGCCTTGCGGCGATTCAAACGAAGGAGCGGAACGATCAGGCCTGCTCCCAGCGCGCCGGCCAGCGCCAGGAACAACACGAGTCGCGCGGAAAACACGCTGCCCGCGGAAAACGCAAAAGAATTGGCGAGCATCGCGCCCAGCACGGTGAACGCTAGCGCCGCGCCGGCCGCCAGGGCCACACCGCGCGATACGGCCAGCATGCGCAGCCGCCGCTCGATCCGCTGCAGATACTCCGCCAGTCCGTTGAGTGGATTCATGCCGCCTCTTTATCGACTGTCAGATGCTTGTTGCCAACAAGCGACTCCGCCACCGCCAGCGCCAGAACCAGAATCATGACGTACCACCAGAAATCCAGAGGCTTCCGCTCCATCCCGCTGGTAGCCGCGGAGACCACATGAGACCCCTGTCCGGTATTCTGCCACAGCGCCAGCGTTTCAGGCGAAATCACCTCGAAATCCGATTCGCGCCGATCGGGATTTACCGCGATCAGCTGGTCGTGATGGCTGGGCCGCCGTACCTCATAAAAACCCTGCTCCGTGAGCTGGATGTTCTGCGCCCGAGCCGATTCCGCGAGTGTCATGGCGCGCGCCCCGTGAGGATCGAGCACTTCAATTGCCGCTCCGGAAGGCTCGCGCCCCGTTCGGAGGTCCAGATATGCTCCAACGTTGAAGTTGGCGGGCCGGTCGTCCAGCCCGGCCAGATAGTGCGCCGTTTCATCCACAAACGGTACGAAGCCTGCGTGCAGCGGAAAATCGTTGGCAACATTGTCGAACGTGGATGCAAACGTGACCACGCGCCCATCGCCTACCTGCCGCTCGATGAGCAGCGGCGTGTCGTCCGACAGCTTGGCCAGCACGCGGTCAGGGCCGGGTTCGACGCGCGTGGTGCGATAGAACTTGACACCCGTCCAGTTGCCGGCCTGGCGCGTGACGGGATGTGCGGAATCGATGGTGGTGACCGTCTCGAAGCGCGAAGCATCACGCGCCGCGTACCGGGTTTCACGGACAGGCTCGTCGGAAACGGGCACGCGCTTGCGAGCCGCAGTCGATGGACCGAGTGCGACCAAGACCGATCCTCCGGCTTTAGCGTAATGGCGAAGCGCCTGCTCGAAGCTCGCTGAAATTTCTCCTGCATCCGACAGCACAACGAACGCGTAACGCGCGAGCGGCAGGCTGGCGGCTTGGTCCGGAGATGCCGCCTGCAGCGTAAAGGCCGCATCGCGCGCGGATTCGATGGCCATCCGGTAATAGAGCAGATCCCGGCCATCGCGCGCCGCATGCACGAAAAGCACCGCGCGTGGATCGGAGCGCTCTACCGAAAAGTAATAGTGATCGTCGGCGGCGAAAGCGTCGCCCGAGTCGATGCGGACCTCGCCGCGATTCATCCCGTACGGCGCATCCAGGCCAACGAACTCGGCCGTAGCGCGGCCGTTCACGGAAACGTCAACCGGTTTCGACGCGACCTCGCGCCCATTGAGCAGCAACGCCACGCGCCGCCGCCCTGTCGCGCCGCCTGAAGCCATCACGGTGGCCTGGATGCGCACTTTCTTCGGATCGTATAACCGGCGCGGCGCCGTTACGTTCTCGACTGTAAAATTAGACAGCGTCCGATCCGTAACGATGTGCGTCAGCAGGCGAATGCCTTGCCCCAGCTCGAGGTCTGCGAAGCCCGGCGGCATGGACGATTTCTGCATGTCGGAAAAAAGATGCGCTTCCACTGGCATATTGGCCGATTGAGCGAGCGACCGCAGCACGCGCACCAGCTCGGCGTATGAACCGCGCTCGTCCGACGGCTGGATGGCTCGTATTTCCCCGCGTAAACCACTTACGTCGTTCGATGGCTCGCCCATCAGATGCGCCTGCGAACCGAGCGCCAGCACGAGGCCGCGATCTTCCGGCCGCAAGCTCGAAAGCGCCTTCTCAGCGCCGGATTTCGCCCGCCCGAGGCGGTCACCCTGTTGCATGCTGAACGAATGATCGATCGCCAGCACCACCAGCTTGCCGCCGCGCGCGGAGGCCACCATGGCCGAGTTCACGAACGGACGCGCAAACGCGAAAGCCAGCAGCGCGACCAGCGCCGTCCGCAACGCAAACAGCAACAGATAGCGCAGCCGGCGGTGCTTGATCGAGCTCTGCGTGCGCCGCTCGAAAAACATCAGCGAGCTGAAGGGCAGCGGCGTCGTTTTGTGCTGTTTGAGAAGGTGCAGCCAGATGGGCAAGCCCACCGCCGCCAGCCCCGCCAAAAACCATGGCGCCAGAAAGCCCACTACATCCTCCCCTGCCGCACTGTCAGATACTCGCGTAGACATTCATCGAGCGGGCGCCCGGTGTTCATAAGGAAATAATCGAGGCCCGCCGCGCGTGCCTGCGTCTGCAGTTCGCTGATGTGCGCGTCCATTTTCGGCCGGTACTCGTGCTGCACGTAGTCGGGAGAGACTTCGAGAGCTTCTTTCGTTTCGACGTCGATGAGTAGCGAGGACTCGCGCAGCGTCGGCGCAATCTCCTGTGGGTCAAGCACGTGAAACAGGATCACTTCATTGCCGCGGAAACGAAGCGGCGCGACCGTCTTGACGATAGTTTTGGGCTGCTCATAGAAATCCGACAGCACCACTACCATGCCGCGCCGCTTGAGGAAATTTTGAAAATGGGCGAACGGTTTCGCAAAATCCGTGCGTGTGCCTTTCTCGGCCTTCTCGATGGCATGTAGCAGCCGGAACAATTGTCCCTGGCGCGTGGACGGCGCGACGTAATTGACCACGTCTTCGTCAAACACGATCAGCCCGGCGGCGTCGCGCTGCTCGTGTGCCAGGTAGCTGAGCGAGGCTGCGACGTACCGCGCATAATCCAGCTTGCTAACCGGAGCCCTGCCAAACGCCATCGAAGCGCTGGTATCGAGCAGGATGAGCAGCTGCGTGTTGGTTTCGCCGCGATAGCGCTTCAAATAACAGCGCTCGGTCCGGGCGAATACGTTCCAGTCGACATGGCGCAGGTCGTCGCCCGGGGTGTATGCGCGATATTCGGCGAACTCCTGGCTGAATCCGAAATCCGGCGAGCGATGCAGCCCGGCGACAAAACCGTCGACGACGGTCTTGGCGATGAGGTCGAGACCCGAGAGGCCGGCGAGCGTCGCTGGATCAAGAAATCGCTGGAGCATGTTCAAGTTCTTCTTAAACGCCGAGGCGACGAGACGCCGAAGTTTTTAAAAACTATTGACGATCTGTATTCGACCGCTCTTACCACCGATCGTCTCTGCGTCCCTGGAGTGCATACCTCACTCCCTCGGAGCACTCTTCCAATCCAGTACCTGCTGCAAGATGTCGTCCTGCCGCAGCCGGTCCGATTCCGCATGAAAATTCAGCAGAATGCGGTGGCGCAGGATAGGAGTAAACAGCGCGCGGATGTCTTCGTAGGAAACATGATACCGGCCCTTTTTGAGCGCACGCGCCTTTCCGGCGAGAACCAGAAACTGCGCCGCGCGGACGCTGGCGCCGTAGTTCACGTACTTTTGGACGAAATCGGGAGCGGTTTCGTCACGCGGTCGCGTGGCGCGCACCAGATCAATGGCATAGCGCGCCACCGATTCACCGATCGGCACCATGCGCACGAGCTGCTGGAATTCCAGGATCTCCTGCGCGTTAGTGACGGCGTCCGCCTCAGCCACGTGCGTGGTGGTGGTTAGATCGATCACCTGCATTTCTTCCTGCGGCGTCAGATAATCGAGCACGGTGTTGAACAGGAAACGGTCGAGCTGCGCTTCCGGCAGCGGATACGTTCCTTCGAGCTCGATGGGGTTTTGCGTGGCCAGCACAAAGAACGGAGCTGGCAATTTATAGTTGTTCCCGCGCACGGTGCAGGCCAGTTCCTGCATCGCCTCCAGCAGGGCCGACTGCGTCTTGGGCGGCGTGCGGTTGATCTCGTCCGCCAGCAGAATGTTCGCGAAGATGGGGCCTTGGACGAACGTCCATGTGCGGTGCCCGGTGGTCATGTCCTCTTCGATGATGTCGGTGCCGGTGATGTCGGATGGCATCAGGTCGGGCGTGAACTGGATGCGCTTGAATACCAGGCCCAGGGTCTGCGCCAGAGTGCGCACCAGCAGCGTTTTCGCCGTGCCCGGCAAGCCGGTAATCAGGCAGTGGCCGCCCACGAACAGCCCGATCATGATCTGTTCCAGCACTTCTTCCTGCCCGACGATCACGCGCCGGACCTGCCGGACAATTTCCGTGTCGACCTG
>DATLVQ010000675.1:0-5109 GCA_035577325.1 Bryobacteraceae bacterium
GCATCTGCAACATGCGCTTGGTGTATTGCTGCCACGGGCCCGGCTTGCCCCACAGCTTGGCCTGTTTGGCGTCATCGACCGAGAATGACCGGATTACATCGTCTTTATCGCCGCGCCGCTTGACGAAGCATTGCGCCATCATCCGGTCGCCTTCGCCGGAGAGCATCTCTCGGATGGTCTCGCATAGGCCAGACGACTTGACGAGACCGAGCGCAGCATCGCCCCAGATCGTTGGCCTGCCGTTGATGACGGCAATCTTCTGGACGGCCTGCATTGGCGACAGACCGACCTCTAGCCCGTGAAGTATCGCGACCGCGCACTTCTCGGGCGTGTCCAAGTCTTTCGGCGCAAGGCCGGATTTGGACATCAACTCTGACAGGCGCCATACCTGCTCGATGTTTTGAGGCACGATCGCCATCGGACGATCGCCTGCGATCAATGGTGCTTTTGCTGGTAGTTGTGCGTTCATTTAATCCTCACATTGCGACTTGTTGGACGTGGAGCCGGCATCCATCGGGCACCGTGCCTTGCTTGACGGACGCGTTGGCGAGTTGCTGGATCAGGTCGCGAACCTTTGAGTTGGCCGCAAAATAGTTGAGGACTTTGGCGTAATCCTCGATGATGGCGGTCTTTTCTTCGCGTAATCCAGCCTTTCGAGCCGCCGCAACCCCGGCCTTGACCGGCTTCGGTGCAGGCGGTGGCGGCGTGTTATTGGCCGCAGCCTGCTCGCGTGCCTTGCGGATTTCATCGTCGCGGCGCGCGGTCTCGGCCACCATGAACGGCGTGATGACCAGCCGTTTCAACTGGTTTTTCGCGTTTGCTGCAGCAGCGGTCAGTCCGCCCCATTTCAGGTCAACCTCGCGGCCGGCATCGAGGTGCGGCTGCTTTTCCTCCGTCCGCAACGTCTCGGCACGCTTTTCGAGCCTGAGGATGCGGTCCGCCAGATCTGCGGCCGTATCCACTTCGGCCTGCGTTTTCGCGGCGCCTTTCGCGATGATCTTGTCGGCCTCGCGAGTCAGATCCTCGATGCGATCCTTGATCATCGCGTGCTGGTCAAGGTCGCCTACGTCGTTGAGGCCGTCCGCCCGCGCGATTTGATCGGCGGTGATCTCGTCGGGGAATTTTCCCGTGTCGATCCATGTTTTGTAGGTCGCGTGCGGTATTGGGCGCTTGGCGAGGTACGGCCACTGTTGTGTGACCTGATCGGCAGTGAGGCTGCGATCCTTGTCTTGGCGCCCTACCAGAGTGCCGTCATCCTTGCGCCATATCGCTACGACGCCGCGAGTGACAACGTTCGTCTGCTGATTTCTGCGGCGAGCCTCGAAGAAGCCAGACTGCGGCTCGTCAACGTGGATTGGCGCAGCCTTGAGGTACACGTCGAAGTCTGGCGCTTGCGCGGCACCTTGCCACCATGCCCACTGTGCATCTGTCACGGTCATTCTTCCTCCCAATATGTTGATCCGCCGCCGCATTTCATGGCTTCATATGCAGCGTCAGGATCGCGGGCCGCTGCGTTGCCGTGCAACGGGCAGTTTTTGTCGATTACCTCATGCGGCGGGTCAATCGATGCAGAATTCACCGACGACATTCTGCAAGTGCAGCCTTCGTCGCGGGCTTCTTTCGTGCATGGCTCTGGAGTGTCACGATCCATTTGTTTCCTCAAGTTTCATCCGTTCACACGACAATTCAGCGAACGCTTGCAACAATCGATCATGCCGCGCCCGGTACGCTTCGAGCTTCGGCATGAAATCTTGGCCCATGAGAACCATGTCGCACGGTATCGGCATCAGGTGCCTATGCTCGTTGATGGCGCGGCGCAGTCGTTCCTCGACACGTTTGATTTTGCCGATGCGGACCTGACGGCGGACGCGCATGGATCTGGCTTGCTTGGCGTTCATGGGGCACGGTAGGAACTCGGAACCTCGGCGCCAACAACCTCGTAATCCGTCTCCATGGTCGGCCCGCTGACCCTGTAGACCATATCCTGCTCTACGTCGTAGGATATCCAGTCCTCGTCCCGGCAGGTCTTGATTTGCCTACCGATGACGGTCATTACCATGCCGTTCTGGATGTGAATTTTGCCGTTGTGAATGGCTCGCTTGAGCCACGTCGGCCACGCATTACCGGCTACGATGTCTCGGACGCGCTCGGCCTCGACGATCTTGGGACGCTTACGGAACCTCATGAACAATCTCCCTGTACATTTACGCAGACCAAAATATATCCTGTGAATTCTGATTTTGCAAATTGCAAATCACGGAATTGTGGATTATTTTGTTTTCCATGGAAAAGAAAACGCTCCGATTGCCGATACCGCCAAGCGTAAACCAAGCCTACGGCAACAATTCCGCAGGCAAGGGCAAGGGGCGCTACAAGACCGGCACCTATAAGACATGGGAGCGTGCGGCCGATAACGAAATGCTCATCCAGCGCATCCGTGGGCCGATCACGACCGGACCGGCAACCATCGTAATTCGACTGCCGCAATACATGCGAGGGGATGTGGACAATCGCATAAAACCCTGTTTGGACTGGCTCGTCAGCCGCGAGTTGACAGCAGACGACTCGACGCACCAGGCAGTCACCGCTCGGCGCGATCCGACATTGGGCCGGGTTTCGTATTGCGAAGTGGATATAACATGGGAATGAACATGGGAATAAACATGGAATATCAAGACTTCCTCGCATCAAAGGCGATCCGAGCAAAGGCGCGCGGCATCAGCAAGATACCGGAACTCGCGCCGCACCTATTCGACTTTCAGCGGATGTGCGTTGAGCATCATTTGCGAGTCGGGGCAGCCGCGTGCTTCCTCTCGACCGGATGTGGTAAGACCGAGGTGCAGTTGGAGTGGTGCCAAAAAGCCATCGAGGAAACCAACGGCCGCGCGCTTCTGCTCACGCCGCTGGCAGTCGCAGGGCAAACCAAGCGGCGCGCTGATCGATGGGGTTATGAGGCCAGGGTTATCCGCGAGCAATCAGAAGTCGGTCCCGGCATCAACATTTGCAACTATGACCGCATTGACAAACTTGACCCGGATGAATTTGCGGTTGCGAGCCTAGACGAAGCAAGCCTCATGAAATCCTGGACGGGAAAAACAACACGAAAACTGATTGACGTGTTTCGCGGTCATCGGTTCAAGCTCGTTGCCACGGCCACACCGGCGCCAAACGATCATATGGAGCTTGGAAACTATGCCGAGTTCCTGGAAGTGATGGCGGCAAATGAGATGCTGTCACGGTTCTTTATCAACGACACGTCAACGGCATCGCATGAATGGCGATTGAAGGGTCACGCTGTGCAGGCGTTTTGGGATTGGGTAGCGTCGTGGGCGAGGATGGGCGACAAGCCAAGCGACATCACGGGAAACCTGGCGGACGATGCGCCGTACACACTGCCGCCGTTTGAGGTTATCAAACATCGTGCGGCCGATAGTCGGATTGACAGAGACCTGCAGGACTTGTTCGGAGCGCCAGCGATAAGCGCAACCAATCTGCACGACATCAAGCGCCAGACGATCGAGGCTCGGGCCGAAAAACTTGCAAGCGTCGTCAGTGCCGAAAAGGACGAGACGTGGATTATTTGGTGTCACACCGATTACGAGGCGGATGTCATATGCCGCATGTTGCCACACGCAATCGAGGTCCGTGGATCGCAGTCGGCGGACGAAAAAGAGGAAAAACTCGAAGCATTCTCGACCGGAAGGGCGTGCATTTTAGTCAGCAAGCCGCAGCTCGCCGGTTTCGGTCTTGACTGGGCGCATTGCGCTCACATGGCGTTCGTCGGTCAGTCGTTCAGCTACGAAACATGGTATCAGGCCGTGCGGCGCTGCTGGCGCTTCGGGCAACAGCGGAATTTGAAAGTGCACCTGATCGTTGCCGAAGGCGAGGCTGAAATCGGCCGCGTCATAGACCGCAAATCAGGCGACCACGAAAAGATGAAAGTCGCCATGCGCAGTGCTATGCGGCGCGCAACAGGATCAGACGTCACCAACAAAGTCGCTTACAAACCAACTCACATTGGAGAACTGCCGTCATGGATTTGCGCTGCCTGAATATGCATAGCGGAGAACGCTTTAGTTGCGTGAACGGCGATTGCGTTGATGTGCTAAAGCAGTTTCCGTCAGATTGTATAGACTTTAGTTGCTACTCTCCTCCATTTGGTTCTTTGTTCACGTATTCGGAATCGGCCGCCGACATGGGCAACAGCACCGACGAGGAATTCGCGCAGCATTATGCGTATCTCGTCGCGGAGAAACTCCGAGTCACCAAGCCGGGACGCCTGACGGCGGTTCACTGCAGCGACCTGCCGATGACGAAATGGAAGGACGGCGCGGTCGGCATCAAGGACTTTTCGGGCCAGATCATTCGCGCGCATGAGGACGCAGGATGGGTTTACCACGGCCGCCGAACCATCTGGAAATGCCCGGTCGTGGAGATGACCAGAACCAAGCACGTCGGCCTGCTCTACAAGCAGTTGCAGAAGGACAGCAGCAAGTCGCGCGGCGGAATGCCCGATTATTTATTGACGTTCGTAAAACCAGGAGATAACGCGGAATTGATCAGCCACACCCCTGCCGACTTCCCGCTCGAGCAATGGCAGGAATGGGCGAGCCCGGTCTGGATGACGATCCAGCAGAGCAATGTGCTCAATACCCGCATGGCGAAGGCGAACGAGGACGAGCGTCATTTGTGCCCTCTCCAACTCGACGTGATCGAGCGTGCCATCATCATGTGGAGCAACAAAAACGACATCGTGCTCTCGCCGTTTGCTGGCATCGGGTCCGAGGGCGTGGTCGCGCTCAAGCTCGGGCGCCGGTTCGTCGGCATCGAACTGGCGCAAAAATACTGGAGGTTCCAGTGCCAGTATCTCGACGATAGCGACCGCCAGCGCGCGCTCGACCTCGACGGGTACGACGCCAACAAGGACTTGGCCGGAAGCCTGAACGACGGCTACGAGGCCATCCGCGAGCGCGTGGCGGCAGGCGGTCCCGGATGGGAACGAACGGGAGGTAAAAAATGACCTTTGAATGGTCCGACGAAATCGCGTTGCGGGCTGCCGAACTGTTCGCGGCCGGCACCCCCGCGGCCGCAATAGCCGTCGAACTCGGC
>DATLVQ010000676.1:0-2619 GCA_035577325.1 Bryobacteraceae bacterium
TCAAGCGCGGATACGTCGATGATCCGGTTCACTGGCGGTATTCCACAGCACGGAACTATGCTCGCCAGGCAGGTCTCATCGAGATCTGCGCGGATTGGTAGTCGCGCCGAATTTCAACGAGGCAGGAGCCTCGGGGTAGTGAGCCTACCGGGCTGAGCAACAAAGAGCGGGAGTGAGAAGCTTTGAGTATCTGACCGGCTTGCGTTCGGCGGGAAGATTCTTCGACTTGCCACGTTGGCAGGTCGTGAACGGTCGAAACGACCGCCTCTAAACGAAAGCGGGCTACGCAACTGTTGAAGCAGCGGCATAGCCCTACACGCCAAACCTGGATAAGAGATTTGCCATGCTCGCTCCATTCTGTGCCCCCGGTCCAATCCTGTTCGGCACGCCGCGTTGTGGGCGGTGGAGTGAGGCTAGGCTGGCGTTTGGGCGTTGATCCGAGCGGGGATGACCGAGGAATCGAGCAGGCTGGGAGTGAGAAGGGCTGAGCAATGCGCAGCAGTTTGCGGCGCGTTCACCCGGTCGGCGACGACGCTGGCGCTTAAGCGGGTTGTAATTTCAACTTGGCCAGGTGGGTCTCCAGCTCGTCCTCTTCTGCTAATCCGAGGAAGTACCAGTAAAACATCTCCAGCGTCGCCTGGGTCGGCTTGCGGCCTGTCCAGAGGCTCAGGAGCAGGCAAGCGATGATCGCGCAATACACCTGAATGCGGATGCCGTCTGGTTTGTCGCTGAGCAAATGCCGGCAGCCGAGCAGATGTTTGAAGAAGCGGAAGAACAGCTCGATCGTGTAGCGATACTGGTACAGCAAGGCGATGATTTCCGCCGGCACATCGAGCAGGTTCGTGACGATCCGCAAGTAGCCGTCGCTGGGACCTGCGCCCGTATTTCCTTTGCGGTTCGAGCGCTTCTCGTGCGGCTGCACCTGGACCATCACCAGGCGCACCGGATGAGTGGGCCGGCGACTGGCATCGCCTGGGTCTCCCAGAGCGACGACGGCATCCAAGACGACGCCTGCCTGCTGGGCCGCTGCGCTGAGTTCTTGCTCCTGCAAGACCTGGTAGCGGCTGTTGTCGCGAACGCGGCACACGTAGCTGCTTTGAGCAGCCACGATGTCGTCGAAGAGCGAGAACTGAGCGTAGCCGCGGTCCATCACGTAGAGGTGATCGGCTGCTAGATGCTGGCGGAGCACGTTCTTCTCGTTGCTGGGGCCGCTATTCTTGCCGTTGGTCAGGTCCATCCGCACGGGAACGTGCCGGTCGAGTGCGAAGTGAGTATGCAGCCGCCAGGCGTAATGCCGCGTGCCGCTTTGAGTGGACAGCCACATGGCTTCGGCAATCCGTGAGAGGGCGGGCAAGAGCGTGCCATCGACCAGGGTGATCGTCTGGCGGATGTTCGCCAGACGCTCGTCGCGGGCATGCGGAAGCAACTCCGCTCCAAGTTCGACGATGATTGCTTCCAGCCGCTGGGGCTCGAAGACCTGCACGGCTTCGGAAAGCGAGCCGAGCGAGGCCCGGCCACAGCCCAATAGTTTCTGCACTTTCCGCAGTTCACTGGCCCGCTGAATGGTGCGTAGCGAACGGATCGAAGGGCTGAAGAGAAACAGGAGCATCAGCGCGCAGTATTCATCCATGTGCAGGTCGCGATTCCCTGCCTTATCCCGCTGGCAACCCACATCGTGCAAGCGGCGCAACAGCGGAAATACGCGGTCCAGGTACTTCATTCCCCGAACTTCCTGCTCCCGCAGCGACGGCGCTGGACCCGAAGTCATGACTCGCACTGCCAAAATGACCGGCGTTAGAATGCCGTATCATCGCTAGCAAACGCAGTGCCGAACAGGATTGGGGCGGGACTATTGTTGGTTTTGGTGGGGCTTATTACGGGACTTGATTGGATGTCGTTCCACAGACTGCAGTTTCAGCGAGAGCATGGTGACTTGAAGGTTGTTGAAGGTGAATTCACGGTTGGCAGGCTTGCTGGACATCGGAGCGAGTCAGGCAGTGGTAACTATACCAATCAGCTCGACCCCTTCACGACATTTAAGATTACAGGCTCCAGCCATCAACAGCACGAGTTCGCATGGAAGTTAACCCGAGGAAAATCGTTTACCGATGCGTCGAGACGAATCCGTAGAGGCGATCGCCTTAGGGTAAAATTCGTTCCTGAACCTGCGAAACAAGTTCAACGCGCGCTCTGCATCGAGAAGCTCTCACCCACGCGCTAATCATGCGTTGCCGTCGCCGCACATCCTGCCGACAGACACCGCTGCAATCCGCCCGCTGCTGCCTGATCAATGGGCGCAATCGCACTCCGAGTACATCCATACCTCCCGCGACGAGGAACTGCGAGCCGAAAGCTCCCGTCGCCGAAGACGACGCATTAAGCGCCGACGAGTGACCGTGCCGTGACAGCGGTTAAGAGTTGCCAATTGAGGCACAGCACGGATTGCGGCGCGTACTGCAAGGGTTTGCCTGGCCACTCACCCTCAGGGCCTCGCACCGTTGTCGCAGACTGCAGCATATCTCTCCCCGCGCTAACGCAATCTAGCTCCGCATCCGACGCACGTGAACACGGCAAGTCGATTGATTTCCGAAAGCTAGACCGCTACTTTGCCGTAATTGC
>DATLVQ010000677.1:0-3264 GCA_035577325.1 Bryobacteraceae bacterium
TACTCGGGTGGAGAGGGCGACTTTACCGCGGCGGCGGATGTAAGCCCCGTGCTGAAACAGCACGTTCTCGAAGAGCTTGCCCCTCTCCGACCGTCATTGGTTTGTGGGTCCGAGAAATACGAAGCCGCAGCCAAAGTTGCACAGTGGCAAGGCCTGGACCCTCGCCATATCGCGGATCTTCTGCTCCGTGCTGCATGGTGCTGTGTCGATGAGGGGGACGCAGAGGCGGAGCGCTACTTCCGTCGGCATGCGGCGTGGATGTTCGAGGAATCACTTCAGGCCTACGACGCCGTGCCGAGGGACGAGCGGGCAATCCTCACCTATCTGGTCGGCGAGCTATGGAGGCGAATCGGGGATACGAAGAAGGCGGCAAGCTGGTTCGATCTGGTGGTGAACGAAGTTACCGATCCACACAACCAGCAATGGGTCATCGATGCTGCTGAGCAGCAGAAGCTGAATCCCAGGGAATGGTTCGGCTAGCGGTCAACGGGTGCCGAACAATCTGTCCCCGGCATCGCCAAGCCCTGGAAGGATGTAGCCCTGCTTGTTGAGCTCCCGATCGAGCGCCGCGCAATAGATCTGAACATCGGGGTGCGCTTCGCTGAGATGTTTTACTCCTTCGGGTGCAGCGACTAAACAAAGAAATCGAATCCGATTTGCGCCGGCCCTCTTCAGCGAGGCGACGGCTGCGGCCGCGCTTCCACCAGTGGCGAGCATTGGATCGAGCAGGAAGAAATCCCGTTCAGCGGTATCACCTGGCACCTTGAAGTAGTAGTCGACTGGCTGAAGGGTGCCATGATCCCTGTATAGTCCGATGTGTCCTACGCGGGCGGACGGGACGAGCCGAAGAATTCCCTCTACCATGCCAAGTCCTGCGCGAAGAATCGGCACGAGCGTCAGCTTTTTTCCGCTGATATGCCAACCCGTCGTCTTTTCGAGAGGAGTCTTCACTTCCCTTGGCTCTAGACTCAGCTCACTCGTTGCCTCGTACGCCATGAGCATCGCGATTTCGTCAACTAGCTCCTTGAACATCTTGGTTTCCGTCTGCTGGTCGCGCAGGATGGTCAGCTTGTGCTGGACCAGGGGATGCCGGATAATAGTCAACGAGGGAAATTCCTTCACTCGCTCGATCATTTCAGACCCACCATTTCCGCGTCGGCACCGTAGGCGCTCATCGGCTCATAATCTCTAATCCCTGATGAAAGAATACCAGGCTGTGGTGGTCAAGCTGACCCGACACACACGTGAAGACGAAGATACGCTAACTGATCTTCTCAACGAGAGAAGCAGAGGAGGCTGGGAGCCGGCGCTAATGTCACAGGACGAGCAGCGGCTCATCATCCTGTTTCAGCGTGATGCCGTAGCAGAAGGGTAGCGGCTTGGAGATAACCTTTGTCGGTGCCGCTCGAGAGGTCACCGGCTCCTGTCACCTTCTCCATGTAAATGGCTATACCGTCGCTCTCGATTGCGGGATGTTTCAGGGAAGGCGACACGACTCGGCTGAGAAGAACCGTAAACTCCCGCTGCCGATCAAGGATCTCGATGCCGTAGTTCTATCTCATGCCCACATCGATCACTCAGGACGTCTTCCGTACCTGATCGCGGAGGGCTACTCAAAAACGATCTGGGCGACGGCTGCAACTCGCGACCTGTGCGCCATAATGCTTGCCGACTCCGCGCATATACAGGAGAAGGACGCTGAGTTTCTCGCGAAGCGGAAGAAGGAGTTCATCGAGCCGCTCTACGGAATGCGACACGCAGTGCGGACGATGGATCTGATGGTTGGCGTTCCCTATAACAAACCGTTCGACGTTGTACCGGGGGTACGTGCCAGCTATGTCGACGCTGGCCACATCCTTGGCTCAGCGTCCGTACTGGTGGATTGCACGGAAGATGGAAAGACAAAACGACTCGTCTTTTCTGGTGACATCGGCAGAAGCGGCCTGGCGATAGTCCGGGATCCAATCCCTCCTGAAGGCGCTGATGCCCTCATCATGGAATCCACTTATGGCAACCGGGACCATGAATCAGTAGAAGGAGCTCGGGCGCAATTAGCGCAGGTCGTTCGCGAGACCGCTGCCCGCGGAGGCCGCGTTCTCATCCCCGCATTTGCCGTAGGCAGAACGCAGGAGATGATCTACGCACTACATGGTCTCTCCAAGGAAGGTGCAATTCCCTCAATTCCAATCTACGTCGATAGTCCGCTGGCAATCGATGCAACCACCGTGTTCGAGATGCATCCCGAAAGTTTCGATCGGTCCGAAGAAATGGTGCAAAAGGCCAAAGAGCTTTTTCGGTTCGACCTTCTGCACTACACACGAGATGTGGAGGAGTCGAAGGCTGTGTCGCGCGCTCATGGCCCAATGGTGATAATCGCCGCATCGGGGATGATGGAAAACGGTCGAATTCTTCATCACCTGGCGCAGGGAGCAAGTGATCCGCGGAACACAATCCTAGTAGTAGGCTTTCAAGCCGAGCACACACTCGGACGAAGAGTGGTAGAGAAGCAGCCGATCCTTCAGATATTTGGCGAAGATGTCGCTCTTCATGCCCGAGTCGAGGTTATCGATGGCTACAGTGCGCACGCTGACAGAACGGAGATGGCCAGCTGGCTGGGGCGCGTAAAGGACAAATCACCGAAACTGGGGCCAATCTGGCTCGTACATGGCGAGTCTCTGGTCCAGGACGAGTTCAAAGCTGCCCTGATATCCAAGGGCTATTCTGTAGAGTGTCCGGAGCCTCACACGAGACGCGCTTTCTAGCGTAGCTTCTACGGATGAAGCGTGCTGCGAAAGCAAAACGTGCCCTTTTAATTGCCAGGCGTGTACTCACCGTCATCGTTGTGGCGATGTTCGTTCTCTGGGCGAGTTCTGCGGCCGCTGTTCTGGTCTGGAGCGGGCGGGATGAAGCTCAGCCTGCCCAGGTCATCGTCGTTCTAGGCGCGGCGCAGTACGCCGGCAAGCCATCGCCAGTGTTGCGAGCGCGACTCGATCATGCCCTCGACCTCTGGGACCGCCACCTGGCATCGCTGCTGATACTGACCGGCGGTACAGGTGCTGGCGACACAACCAGTGAAGCAGCCGTGGGAAGAAACTACGCCCGTAAGCACGGTGTTCCCGACAGCGCCATTCTGGTGGAGAACGAAGGCAGAACGACCAGTGAATCGATGCGCGCTGTTGCTGGAATGCTCGAAGTACGCGGGCTTCAAACGGCTCTCCTCGTCAGTGATCCTTTCCATATGCTGCGACTGCGGATTCTGGCGAG
>DATLVQ010000678.1:0-8788 GCA_035577325.1 Bryobacteraceae bacterium
TGAATTTCAAACACTACCGCCTGTGCCGTGGCTGTCCGCTACAATGAAATCGTGATCCATCGTCGCGTTTTGTTCAACGATCAGGTGCACGATTCGTCGGAAAAACTGCTGGTGGCGGGGCAGGTGGGGCTGCTGGCCGGCTGGGGCGTGTTCAGCACGATTCGCGTAGCCGATGGCGTGCTTTTTGCTTTCGAGCGGCACTGGGCGCGCATGGTGAAAGACGCCGCGCTGTTCCATGTGCCGATGCCATGCACCGCCGATGAGGGACGCCGCCGGCTGCTCGAACTGGTGGAGGCGAATCGGGCGCGCAACGCGTCCCTGCGCGTGTACGTGGTCCGCAATGATGGCAGCGCCTTCGGCAGCGCGTGCGAGCGACGCACCGATTTGATCGGCATGACGACCGATCTCAAGGACTGGGGCAAAGGCGTCAAGCTGGCGCTTGAACCGCAGGCGCGGCATGCAGCATCAAGGTTCGCGGGTGCAAAGATTCTGTCCTGGGCCGTCAATCTGACGCTGGTCGAAGAGGCGCAGGCGAAGGGTTTTGACGAAGTGATCCTGCTGAACGAGCGCGGCGAGGTTTCTGAGTGCACGTCGGCCAATATATTCATCGCGCGTGGCAATCAAGTTTCGACGCCGCCACTCAGCTCCGGTTGCCTGCCTGGCGTGACGCGCGATCTGCTTTTATCGGAGATTCGCGTGCCGGGATTTGAGGTGAGCGAGACGCCGCTGATGCCCGGCGATCTGCACAGTGCGGACGAGGTCTTCATCACGTCCACTACGCGCGAGCTGCTCCCCGTGCTCGAGATCGAGCACAACCCGCTCAAGCAGGGCGACCGGGCGCGGCGTGCGCTGCAAGCCGGGTTTTCGAAGTACGTGGACCGTTACATAGCTGAGCACAAAGCCGTGCCCGCGCACACTAGATAACGTCTAACGCACGTTAGTCTGTGCGAATTCACCGGCTTCGGCAATAGGTTGTGAAACGTCTCGCAGCCGGGCGGTGGAGACGCGCTGCCGGGCTTCAATCCACTTGGGCGCGATATCGCGCTCTTCCTCGGGGCGGTTCATGGCAAAGGCCGCGACCAGCCGCTGTCCGCGAACCCACCAAGTGCTGAAGCTACTGCCGGTCACATCGCCGCGGTGGACGATCTCTTCCGCGCCCGCCGGATCGCCCCAGAATTCGTAGGAAAGATCGAAGACGTCGGAGAAAAAGTAAGGCACGTGCCGGAATTCGGCATGCTCGCCCATCAGAGCGCGGGCGCAGTGCTGGCCTTGGGAGACGGCATTGTCCCAATGTTCCACGCGACGCCGTTTGCCGAACAGCACATCCTGGTAATTGGCGATATCGCCGGCGGCGTAAATGCCTGGCTGGTTGGTTTCGAGATACTGATTCACGATGACCCCATCGTCCATCTCGATGCCGCTCGCGGCGAGGAAGTCGATGGCCGGGCGTACGCCGATGCCGGCTACCACCGTGTCGCAGGCGATTTGCTGACCGTCCGCCAGCACTACGGAACTGACGGCGCCAGTGCCGCGAAGCTCGCGAATGGTGGCCTGCATGGTGAACTGGACGCCGCGCGCTTTGTAGTAATTCTGGAAGAAGGCGGCCATCTCGGTCGAGAAGAGCTGCGGAAAGACGCGTGCTTCGCGCACGATCATCGTGACCTGAATGTCTTTCTGAGCGAGTACTGAAGCCACTTCCATGCCGATGAATCCACCGCCGATGACGGCCGCCCGCTTCGCCGTTGCCGCGCGTTCGCGAATGCGTTTGGAATCTTCCACTGAGCGCAGGTAGAAGATGCCAGCGAGACTTGCGCCGGGGACATCCAGCGTGCGGACCCGGGAGCCAGTGGCGAGGATCAGCTTGTCGAATGCCAGCTCTTCGCCGGAACGGAGCTGGATGCGCTTCGCGGCGGCGGCGACGCCGGTGACTTCCGTTTCGAGGCGCAGATCGATCCCGTGCGCGCTGTAAAAATCGTTCGGAACGATGCGGGTACTCTCTTCGCTGTCGCGGCCCGCGAGGAAGCCTTTAGAGAGGGGCGGGCGCTCGTAAGGCGGCGAGTGCTCTGCCGAAACTATGGTCAGGTCGCCGGGCTTGAGCCCAAGCTCGGCCAGTTGCTTGGCGGCGTAGCCGGCGACCATGCCGCCGCCTAAAATCACGAATTTCGACGTTTGCACGCTCCTATCACCTGTGCACAGCTTACTCCTTTTTCGGATTCGAGAAGAGCTTGGGATGGCTGGCTGGGTGCTTTTTGACACGCGGTTCATGGGCGCGGGCGCTTACTCCGGATCGTCGAAGAAAGAAACTGGCGCACGCGCCCTGCGCTATGCCCGGAGAGGCAGAATCACGTGTGCCGAGGGGAATCTTTGATCATGCGATTCAGCACATTCGCAGTGAGGCGCTGCGCCGCCGGATGCACGCCGAAAGTCCCACCCACATCACCCACGCGCGCGGGCACGTGTCCGGGCGGGCACGCCAGCCCCTCCGGCCACCAGATTGAGCCGGCATTGAAAACCCAGTTGCCTTTTTCACAGGGATAGATCACGCCATGGTGATGATGATCCTCCTTGATGAACGCATCGGTGCGGGGGTGGAGCAGGCTGGTGGCGAGCACTTCCAAACCGGGAATGTCGGCGGGCCCGCCATTGTATTCCCAGCCGATGACCGCCGGTATGCGATCGCCGTCCTTTAACCCGGTGCCTTCGTACGCCCAATGTGCCGCCTTGGAGACGACCCAGTCGCCGTAACCCACGGTTCCCGATTTCACGCCCATCAGCTTCTCGGCTTCGGGCATGTTGGTATTCACGTCATTTGCCTTCCGCGCAAATGCGCGGCAGGGCGCGCCGGTGACGGAGCTGTCGTAGAACTCGATTTCGTGCCACATTGTGTCGCCGGAGAAAAAGGCCAGGCTGAGCCCGTCGTTGCGGGCGCGCGTCACCTCGTCGTACATCTTCTTCGACCAATACTCGTCATGCGCCACCGAGAGAAACGCTTTGCTCAGTTTTAAGATGCCGGGATCGAGATGCAGATCGAGATTCGAGCAGTAGGTGACGTCGTAGCCCTGCTGCTCCAGCCAGTACGTCATGGGATGCTCCCACAACACATAGCCGCCGCTGCCCGACGATAAAGGCGAATCGAGGCACTGGCAGTACTTGGCGTAAGGGCGGTCGAAGCTGACGCGCACGTTGGGGCCGGTGTACCAGACCTCCGGCGTACCATCGTCGTAGAGTGAGTCTTTACCGGGCCATTTGTTGTAGGCCTGCCACGTTAGATCGCTCGCTTGACAAAGCAGGTCGGACGGGCGGTGTTCTTTTACGACGAAAATCACGTAGCTTTGCGTGCCGTGTGGTTCATCGCGCGTGAGCTTGGCAAGATAGACGCCGCTGGGCCAGTCTTTGGGAATGGCGAGCGAGGCGGATTTCTCCCAGGCGCACTCGCGCAGGCGCTCCATGGTCATCATGGGAACGGTTTGCGGGCTGGCCTTGAACGGGCCGAGGCGCGCCATATGGCGGGCGCCGGCGCCGCCATAATAACCCATGCGATAGATGTCGACCAGGAACCGGCCGGCTGGTTTCATGCTGATCAGGAAGTCGATGGACTCGCCGGGGAGGAGGCTGGTTTTCGAGGCGTACCCTTCGATGGCGGAGTGCCGGAGCAGACGGTTCAGCGGATAGGAAGCCATGGTCACCGGGTCGTCGAAGTTGTGATAACGCAGCTGCCACTCGATGGTGCCCGGTTTGCTGTTTTCTTCCGTAATCCGGTTGCTTTTGGCGGCCGCCGGGGTGGGTTTGGCTAATAGAGCCGCCGCCGATGCGGTCGCGGCCACGTTTACGAAGCGCCTGCGCCCTATACGATGCTTGGACATTGGCCATCCTCCTTACTATTCCAATAAGTGCCTTTTCGACCGTAGTGTAACGCCGCGGCGTCAGGGATAACCATTCGATGGCGCGATCCACCATTTTTTCTGTGAACAAAAGCCCCTTGCGTTCGTATGTGATGGAAATGCTCCAGACTGGAGGACACGACATCATGAAGGGGATTGGCGTCTCTCTATTGCTGGTGGTTTCCGCGGCCATGCTGCCGGGTTCACCGCACATGCAGTTTCAGTGGACGGAGGGCAGCCGCCGGCTGGAAGTCAGCGCCCGCGGGACGGTCGAATTCACCGACGATGACCGCGATGTAAAAAGCCTTTCGCCGGATGGGTACTTCCGGATCGAAGAAAATTATCTGCTGCTGTTCAGCGGGCGGCGTTACGAGGTGACGGCGGACGGAACGGGCCGGCTGACGCGCACCTATTTCGATCACGACCGGGCAAAGCCGCTCGACGGGCAGGGGCAGGCGTGGCTGATGGGGATCATGCCCGAGGTCATTCGGAAGACCGGACTGGGCGCTGTCCCTAGGCTGCAGCGCATTTTGAAGCAAGGCGGGCCGTCGGCGGTGCTCTCGGAAATCTCCAGAATTCGCGACGACGAGCCGAAGCGGATCTACCTGCAGGAACTGATCAACCGCGCCAACCTGAATCCGGACCAGCTGTGGAGCGCCATGTTGCAAGCGCGCAAGATCGGCTCGGATGAAGAGAAGGCCGGCCTGCTGGAGGCGGTGGCGCCGTATTTTCTGAAGGATAATTTGCGCGAAGCGATTTTCCAAGTCGCCGGAACCATCGGCTCCGATGAGGAACACAGTCATGTGCTGCTGGCGCTGATCAAGCGGGATTCCGGCAGGGAAGCCCTGCGACTGGCCGCCAAGTCCGCAGGCCACATTGGCTCAGATGAGGAAAAGGCCAAGGTTCTAGTGGAGATCGCCGGGTCTGACAAGGGAGACCGGGAAGTCGGCCGGAGCCTGCTGAGCAGCGCGGCCACCATCGGGTCGGATGAAGAGCGGCGTCGCGTGTTGTCCGCTGTATTCACGAGCAATGGAAGCGACCGCGAGATTCCCGTGGAAGCGCTGCGCCTTTCGGCGGGCATCGGCTCGGACGAGGAAAAGGCGGCGGTGCTGATCCAGGCAGCGCCGCGCTTCGTGGATGGAAACACGTCCCGCCGGGCATTTTTTGATGCTGCGGGAAGCATTGGATCGGACGATCAGCGCCGCAAAGTCTTGTCGTCGGTTCTCAAGCGGGCCGGACTTTCCGATGCCACGCTAGCGGCGGTAACCACCAGCGCGAAAGGCATGGGGTCCGATGAAGAGAAGGCCGGTGTGCTCGCGGAAATGGCGGCAGGGAATCTGCAAGGCCCCTTGGCGCGTGCGGCTTTTTTCGAAGCCGTGAATACGATCGGGTCGGATGACGAGCGCAAGCGGGTCCTGCTCGCGGTAGCGCATCACGCCGGAAGCGGCACGGAAATCGTTACTGAGGTGGCAAAGTCCGCCAAACCCATGGGATCGGACGAGGATAAGGCGGCGGTGCTCGTGGAACTGGCGGGATCGAGTTTTCAGGAAGACCGGCTGCGCGACGCATTCTTCGCCGCCGTGGACAGTATCGGCTCCGACGATGAGCGCGGCAAGGTGCTGTCGGCGGTGCTGACAAAGCGTGGCGTAAGCAAAGAAGTGGTCATCCGCACCATCGAATCGGCGGCCAAAGTCCCGTCTGATGAAATCAAGGCGCGCGTTCTCGGGCAGGCGATTGGCGCTTCGCTGGTTGATCCGAAGGTGCGGGCGGCGTTTCAGAAAGCGCTCGAATCCATTCAATCCGATGGCGAATATCGGCGGCTGGTATCGGCCATGTCGAAGAGCGGCGCGGAAGCACATTAGTTGATCGGGAGGCGTGATATGACGGCAGGGCTCGGAAATTCTTTCGGCACGATCATCGCGGACATACGCTACGCGATTCGGACGCTGGCGAAGACGCCCACCGTCACGGCGGCCATTCTAATGGCTACGGCGCTCGGCATCGGCGTGAATACCGGGATCTTCTCGCTGCTGAATGCCGTGGCCCTTCGGCCGTTGCCGGTGAAGGACGCCGGCCGCGTGGTGAGCCTATATCAGATCTTCCACCAGAAGCAGAATGCACATGAACAGAACCGCGATGTGGACGGCACGCCCAGCCTTTTTTCCTGGCCCGAGTATCAGGAATATCGCGATCACAACGAAGTGCTCTCGGGTTTGGCGGCGTATGCTCCGTTTGAGGCGACGCTCGATACCGCAGCGGCCGCGCGCAAGGTGCAGGGAGAGTTGGTATCGTGCAACTACTTCGCGGTACTAGGCAAAACACCGGCTCTGGGACGCGATTTCTCCCTCGATGATTGCAAATCGCGCGGTGCGAGCCCCTATATCATTCTGAGCCAGGCGTTTTGGCAGTCTCATTTCAGCAAGAACCCAAACGTCCTTGGTAGTTCCATCGTAGTCAACCGGCATCCGTTCACCATCATCGGGATCGCGCCGGGCGCATTTGCGGGAACCTCGATGGCCGCGGCGGATTTTTGGGCGCCAATGACCATGCAGCAGGAACTCAGGCCGCGTGGTGTGGATCCCTACCTCGACAACGCAAACTTGAGCTGGCTGTATGTGCTCGGTCGGCGGAAGGCCGGCGCGTCGATGGAGCAGGTCCGCGCGAATCTTGCTGTGATTGCGAAACGGATCGATCAGGCTTATCCTGGCCGCGAAACCCGGCTGGACATCGCGGTGGCAAGCTTGTTTTCGGAGCCGGAAGACCGCGGATCGGCATTGTCGGCGGGCGCGGTGGTGATGATTGCAGTGGGTCTGGTTCTTCTGATCGCCTGCGCCAATGTGGCGAATCTGCTGCTGGCGCGGGCGAGCGGCCGTCAGCGGGAGATCGCGGTGCGGCTCTCGATGGGAGCGACGCGCGGTCGCCTGGTGCAGCAGCTGCTGACCGAAAGTTTGCTGTTGGCGCTGGCCGGTGGCACGCTTGGCGCCCTCCTGTCGTTCTGGAGCGTGGACCTCTTCTATCGGTGGGCGCTTACCAATTTTCCCGCGGACGCCCAACGTCTTGTCGTGAACCTGAGTCCCGATGTCCGTGTGCTCGGTTTCGCGCTGATTCTTTCGCTCGCCACTGGGATTGTCTTCGGCCTCCTTCCGGCGTTGCAGTCCACGCATCTCGATGTCAACAGCGTTTTGAAGCAGGAAAGCCGTTCGGCGAGCCGGCAGTCGCGCGGGTGGCTGCGCAGCATGCTCCTCGCGACGCAAGTGGCGGTGTGTTTGGTGCTTCTGGTTGCCGCCGGCCTGATACTGCGCGCCGTGGCGGTGGCGCAGATCCGCGATCCCGGCTTCAACACCCGCAATGTTGTGGCTGCGTCGCTCGAGCTCGAGCAGGCGGGTTACAACGAGGCGCGCGCGGCGCGCTTTTATCGGCTCTTCGCCGATCGTCTGCGCGAACAACCCGGGGTGAAGGCGATTGCCCTGGCCTCCGTTCTGCCGCTGAGCGGCGGCCGGATGGGCGACGGCGGCGTGGTGGATGGCCATGAACTCCAAGTCACTTTCAATACGGTTTCGCCTGGGTTCTTTGACGTGCTGGATATGCCGATCGTGCGCGGCCGCGGGTTCTTGAAATCGGAAAGCACCGGCCGCGAACCGGTGGCGATTGTTTCGGAATCCACGGCGCGGCGCTTCTGGCCGGGCGCCGACCCGATCGGCAAACAAATCCGCATGGGCGCGCCAGAAGTCACGCACGAAGTCATCGGTGTCGTCAAGGACGTCTATATCACCGACCTCTCCACGATCGACGGCATCTTTGTCTATGTGCCGGCGAACCCTGCCAGTCTCGGCATGCGTGTCCTGGCACGCGGCCACGATGCCGCGGCGCTCACGCGGCAGATGCGGGAGATCTCGGCCGGTATCGACCGGAATGTGTTCGTCGAGACTATCGAACTGCAGGAGAACCTGAAGCGGTGGCAATCGCCCATACGAATCCTGATGGCCCTTTCGAGCGCTCTGGGCCTGCTGGCGCTCCTGCTGGCGGCAACCGGCATTTTCGGCGTGGTCAACTATACCGTGAGCCAGCGAACGCATGAGATCGGCACCCGCATGGCGCTGGGTGCGGACGCACAGGGTATTCTGCGGATGATGATCGCGCAATCGTTGCGGCCCGTTTTCCTGGGCGCCGCGCTGGGACTGGCGATAGCGGCGGCGGTCTCTAGGGTCCTGAACAGCGTGCTGTTTGGCGTCAGCCCGCTCGATCCGATGGCGTTCCTCGGGATGCTACTGCTCTTGTTTGTGGTGGCTTGCACGGCCAGCTTCTTGCCTGCGCGCCGGGCGGCACAGACCGATCCGGCGGCTGCGCTGCGGCACGAATAGAAGAGGGTCAAACAGAGGTACGGCACTCCCGCCGCTATCTCGAGCGCGCGTACGTGATGAGCCTGCTGTGGCTGGGCGCTCGAAAATCGCGCGGACTACTTGGCCGGCGCCTTCGCTACCTGTTTCTTCAACTCCCGCGTGGCGACCCTGCGGGCTATCTTCTGCTTCCGTAACCTGCCGTGGCGGGCTTTGTCTCCGTTGCGGACTGACATACCTCATTGGAACACAGATGGCCTATGGAATGCCCGTCAAAATTCGCTCGATTCCCGCGTTAACGGCGCAACAGATCAGTCGAGAAAAGCACAATTGATGCCTTGACTATCTACAATGCCCGGTATATTGTAGATCATCTGAAATATGGGTAAACCTAGCGATTTGGTGCAAGGCACTCTGGATCTTCTGATTCTCAAGACCCTTTCGCTCGAGCCCAAGCACGGCTGGGCCATCGCCAAGCGTATTCAGCAGATCTCGAACGAAGAATTGCAGGTACAACAGGGTTCCCTCTACCCGGCGCTGCACCGGCTGGAGCAGCAAGGTTGGATCAGG
>DATLVQ010000679.1:0-7883 GCA_035577325.1 Bryobacteraceae bacterium
CCAGATCGCAGATGCGAACGTTGAGTAATTCTTCGTCTTTGAGTGCGACCCAGGAGGGCTCACCGCCCGTCTCCATGCTCCCATCGTAGCGCTCCTATTGGGCGGAAACACGCGCGGCGAGAAATTCTACAACGGCACTTCTGCCGACTTGAGACGCAGCGGTGGCTGTCTTCGTTGGATTAAAGACACAAATGGGCTGCGCCGAGGATGGATGTAATGATCGCCGAATCCGATCCTTACTCCGACCGGATCGCTTCGAGTGGATCGATCTTCGCGGCCCGCCGCGCGGGCACCAGCGTCGCCACCACCGACACAATCGTGAGTGTCACGACGGCGCCTCCGAGCGTCATCGCGTCCGTTGGACTCACCCCGAAGAGCACGGAGCGCAGCGCACGATTCGCCAGCAGTGTCAGCAAGAGTCCTGTCGCGATTCCGCTTCCCAACAAAGGCGCCACGCCACCAGCCACCTGCGCCACGATCTGCGATGGCGCCGCTCCAAGCGTCATCCGCACGCCGATCTCGCGCGTGCGCGCCGTCACAACCAGCGAGACCAGACTGTAAAGACCAATCCCCGCCAGCGCCATCGCCGCCAGCGCAAATAATGCCAGCATCCGTGTATTAAGGCGGGGCTGATCCAGCGTTTGATCCAAAACCTGCTCGAGGGTCTTCACTCCGAAAACGGCCCGCGCCCCATCGACGCTGTGCACGAGCGGCCGTATTTCCTGCAGCAGGCGCCGCGGATCCCCGTGCGTCCGCACCACGTATTCCGGATCGGGCCACCCGCCTGCCGCGAGGCACATATAGACGTAGGGCACAGGCGCGGCGTTCAGGGCATCTTCGCGCATATCGCTGGCGATGCCAACGATCTCCGTCGGCGGCCCTTTCGAATCCTCAAGACCCCGCATGTGCCGCCCCACCAGGTTCTGATTCTTGCCGTACAAGTCGGCGAACCGCCGGTTCACAAGCGCCTTTGGTCCGATGTTGGATACCGCTCCGAGTTCCGGGCACGATTGGCCGGCGAGCAGCGGCGCACCCAACGCTTTCAAGTAGCCGCCGCCGATACTGCGCTCGCCAACCGTGATCTTGCCGCTCCCGCCGCCGCGCTCGTTCCCGTCAAGCGCCACTTGATATCGCAATGTAGCTCCTGAAGCCGGAAGGAAGTTGGCGAACCCCGCGGCCTCAACCCCGGGCATGCGCTCAAAGTCCGCCAGCAGCTCTGTTTGCAACTTCGCGACTCGCGTGCGGTCTCCCCCCAGGCTGCGCCCACATGAAAAGTAATGGCGTTGCCCGGATCGAATCCCAAATTGACGTGCGAGAGATTATAGTAGCTGCGAAGCATGAATCCCGCGCTGGCCAGCAGGACTACAGTGATGGAGACTTGTCCCGCCACCAGCGCCCTCTGCCATTTATGCTGACCTCCCGAAACACCGCGCCCGGCCTGCGCGAGCAGGACAGCCAGGTCGGTCCGAGTCGCCTGCAACGCCGGAAGCAGCCCGCAAATCACGGCCGCTGCAACTCCAGCGAGTGCCGCAAAGAACAAAGCCTGCCAATCCACCTGGATTTCCGCCATGCGCGGTACATCGGTGAGCAGTGTTTTCAGGAAATCGACCAGCCACAGGGCCGCGGCGCAGCCCAAGCCAACTCCAGCCGCCGCGATAAGCATCATTTCTCGCATCAACCCGCCAACTACCTGACGGCGCGTCGCGCCAATCGAGGTACGGATGGCTAATTCCTTTTCGCGCCGCTGAAGCTGCGTCAGCATCAGCCCGGCCGCGTTGGCCACGGCGATCAGCAGAAGTAGCGCCACCGCCGCAAACACGAAAAGCAGCGCCTGCCGGTAATTCCTGGTACGAAATTCCTTCAAATCGCCGACCAGCGCGGACCAGTCTTTGTCCGTTTGCGGAAATTGCCGGCCCAGTTCGCGCTGCGCGTTCGCCAGATCGTCCTGCGCCTGTGCCATGGTGATGCCTGCTTTCATGCGTCCCACTCCGCTCAGAAAACGCGCCTCGCGGTTCCGCATCAAGCCGGCCCCAAACTGCGCCGGGACCCAAAGGTCAACGTCGGGACCGGCGAACACGCTTGGCATAACGCCTACGATTGTGAACCCGGTGCCGCCCAGAATCAGCCGCTGCCCGATGGCGTCCGGCGACTTGTGGTATCGCCTGTCCCAGAAACTGTAACTGATCACGACTGAGAACGGCCCGCCATCTATCTCTTCGTCCGGCGTGAACGTTCGGCCGGCCACCGGTTTCACGCCAAAGATCGTGAAGTAGCCCGGTGTCACGTGCCGGGAGGCCAGCCGCTCGGGCTCGGTGCCGCTTGTATCAGTGACGTTCTCGAGATAGACGCCGGCGATCTCCTCGAACGTGCGGTTCATCCGGTTCCAGTCGGCCAGCCGGGCGGGTGCAATCAGGCTTACCGGCTCCTTCTTTGAGGGACTGGCTTCCATCACCGTCACCACGCGCTCGGGATGCGAATAGGGCAGCGGCCTCAGCAGCACCGCGTCCACCACCGAAAATAGAGCTGTGTTGGCGCCGATTCCGATCGTCAGGATGACCACGACGGCGGCCACAAAACCGGGGCGGCGCACAAGAGATCGCCAAGCGAGCGTCCACTGTTTCATCGCGGCTTAAGACCAGCAATTTTTTATCCGTTTAGCCCTCCTGTAAGTTTAAGAATGCACAAGGCCTCTGCCCGGCCGGCGCAGTTGCGCTGCCCATTCATGGGAATGATAGTCCCGTAACCGTACAGCGGCGAAATACGCTGATTTCGAACAGTCTTTGGGCTTTCGCTCTACTTCAGCTCGATCACCAGCGTCCGGTACGCTTTCTGCCCAGCGTTCACCAGCAATGGCGCGTCTTCGCCTTTACTGTGCCAGATCACGTCGCCCGATTTGCGCTCGCGCACGGTCTTTTCCCCATTGGCTGGGTCGGTGCGCTCATAGCGGCAATCGTCCAGGAATACGATCACCTGATCGGTTTGGCGGACGCCGCGTTCACGGGCCGAGCCTGGCTCCGCTGTCACTTCCGTTACCCGCACCCGCGCGTTTTCGAGCTTCACTTTGGACGGCAGCGCCGCCCCGCCCAAACCCCATACACCCAACAGCGTAAGTACCGATGAAACGGCTGCGCTCGCAACAATCGCTTTTTTCATGCGTAGTTTCCGCCCCGGCGTACAAGATATCACGCCTCAACACTACCCCCTTGTGCAGCACCTTGCATAACCCCAAACACTACTGACACAATATCCGCGATATGCAACTGCGGGTGCTGGGCATCGTGCTGGCCGGCGGCAAGGGCACCCGCCTCTATCCCCTCACCAAGGAACGCGCCAAACCCGCGGTCCCATTCGGCGGCAAGTACCGAATCGTGGATTTCGTTCTGAGCAACTTTATCAACTCGGGTATCTATTCCATTT
The DNA here is from genome assembly GCA_035577325.1 of Bryobacteraceae bacterium. Taxonomy (GTDB): domain Bacteria; phylum Acidobacteriota; class Terriglobia; order Bryobacterales; family Bryobacteraceae; genus QHXW01. The sequence continues at coordinate 3,418 of DATLVQ010000679.1, forward strand.
ACGTCCTGACGCAATTCCGCAGTCAGTCGCTCTTGCAGCACTTGAGCGAGGGCTGGCAGTTCGGCGGCCTGCTTAAAAACCAGTTCATCATCCCGGTTCCCGCGCAAATGCGCTCCGCCGACGAGACCTGGTACCAGGGCACCGCCGACGCCATCTTTCAGAACATCAACCTCATCGAGCAGGCCGACCCGCACCTGGTCGCCATCTTCGGCGCCGACCATATCTACCGCATGAACATCGCCAGCATGGTGGAGTTTCACCAGCACAAGAGCGCTCAGGTCACCGTCGCCGCCATCCCGGTCGAGAAGCAACTGGCTTCCGAATTTGGAGTGATTGAAACCCGCACCGAAGGCCGCATCGTCCGCTTTCATGAAAAAAAACCCGACGCGCCCACCATCCCCGGCAATCCCGAGCACGTCTACGCATCCATGGGAAATTACATCTTCTCCACGCGCACGCTGCTGCGCGAACTGCAGGACGACGCGGCTAACGATTCGAGCGCTCACGATTTCGGCCACGATATTCTGCCATCGCTCGTGGCGCGCTCGGAAGTCTACGCGTACAATTTCCAGTCCAACCGTATTCCGGGTGAGCGGCCGGAAGCCATCGCCTACTGGCGGGATGTCGGCTCGATCGACGCCTACTACGAAGCCAATATGGATCTGCGCTCAGTCTCGCCCGCGCTCAATCTCTACAACCGCGAGTGGCCGCTGCGCACCACAGGTTTCCCCGACCCTCCCGCGAAGTTCACGTTCGACGACGAGAACCGGCGCGGCCAGGCGATCGATTCCATCATCGCCGGCGGGTCGATTCTATCCGGCGGCATCGTGCGCAATTCGGTGATCGGCCGCCATGTGCGCGTACACGCCGGCGCCCTGGTCGAAGATTCGATCATTCTGGACAATTGCGACATCGGCCGCCGGGCGAAAGTGCGGCGCGCCATTCTGGATAAGAACGTGCGCGTCCCCGAAGGCGGCGAGATCGGCTATGACGTGGTCCGCGATCGCCGCGATCATCACGTCACCGAAAGCGGCATCGTGGTGGTCGAGGGCAATCGCTCGGCGGTGGAAGTCGCGACGGTCATGGTGTAATTCAAGAAAGCGTAATTCGAGAAAGCGTAATTCGAGAAAGTGCAACTCGAGAAAGCGTAGTTCGAGAAAGCGCAGTTCGAGAAAAGTGTAGCCCGAGCCGTCAGGCGGGAGCGTACTTTCGCGGCGACGGCCGCAACCACGAGACAATCAAGCCCGTCACGATCACCACTACACAGCCGATCACGTTGTACCAGAGAAACGAAATCCCCGTAAACCAGAAGGCCCAAAAAATCGCCGCCTCGCCCGCCAGCATGCCGATGAATGCGCCCGTCCCGCTCACGCGCCGGAACCAGAATGCAAGCACGAACACCCCCAATAGCGAACCATAGAACAACGAGCCCAGCAGATTGACCGCCTCGATCAGCGATCCCAGTTTCTTGGCATATTGCGCGAAAAAGACCGCATATCCTGCCCAGAACGCCGTGGCCAGGCGCGAGACCCATAAATAATGGTGGTCGCTGGCATTCGGATGGATGTGCCGGCGATAGACGTCAATCACTGTGACCGTGGCCAGCGAATTCACTTCGCCCGAGCTCGACGACATGGCCGCCGCAAAAATAACCGCAATCAACAGCCCAACAACGCCCGCCGGCAGATACTTTGTCACGAACGAAAGAAAAATGTAATTGGTGTCGTTGAAATTCTTTTCGCCGCGCATGCGCTGGAATAGATCCGTGCCCGCCGCGCGCGCGCCATTGATCTCCAGCTGGGCCTGCCGGAAGCGTTCGAGCGATACCGCGCGCTTCACCCCATCGCCCACACGGCGCGCCTGCGCAAGATCGATCGCCGCTTTTTTGCGTTGATCGAAAGCCTGTTCGAAGCGCGCATCGATGGGCGCATATTGTGCGCGCGCCCCAGCCGACTGCAGCTGCTCCATCGCCACGCTCTGGAATAGCAGTGGTGGCCGCTCGAACAGAAAGAATACAAATACCATGGCGCCCACGAACAAAATGAAAAACTGCATCGGGATCTTGGCCATGGCGGTGAACAGCAGGCTTAGCTTGCTCTGCGCGATGGATTTTCCGGTGAGATAGCGCTGCACCTGCGATTGATCACAGCCAAAATACGAGAGCGCCAGAAAGCCGCCGCCGATCAGCCCGCTCCACAGGTTGTAGCGGTTGTTCCAATCCAGCTTCAAGTCGACCGCGTTCAGCTTGCCCACCGCGCCCGCCAGATAAACGGCGTCGGTGAACGACAGGCTCGCCGGCAGCAGCTGGATAATCATGAGGAACGCGACGAAAAGCCCGAACAGGATGATCAGCATCTGCTGTACATCGGTCCAGGTGACCGCCTTGATGCCGCCGGTCACCGTGTAAATCGTGACCAGCGCACCCATCACCAGCGTGGTGAGCCGGTCGGGCCAGCCGAAAATCACCGAAAGCACGATGGCCGGCGCGTAGAGCGAGAGCCCGACCGCCAGTCCCCGCTGGATCAGGAACACAGCGCTCGCCAGAGCACGCGTCTTGGCGTCGAAGCGCTTCTCCAGATATTCATACGCCGTGTAAACGTTGGCGCGATGAAACAGCGGCACCGCCGTGGCCGAGAGGATCACCATCGCTACCGGTAGCCCGAAATAGAACTGTACGAAGCGCATGCCGTCGACATACGCCTGGCCCGTCGTCGAGATGAAAGTGACGGCGCTCGCCTGCGTGGCCATGATGGAGAGGGCCATGGCGTACCACGGCATGGTCTTGCCCGCCAGCAGGTACTTCTTCATGGTGTCGCTGCCGCGGCCTTTGTAAAGCCCGTAGAACACGATGAAGGCAAGCGTGCCGCAGAGCACCACCCAGTCGAGCGGTCTCATGAAAAGTAGCGTGTAAACGCGTAGAACACGACGATCAGCGCAGCGAGATAAACGAGAACAACGGTGTAGACCCGCGGCCACGTGCCCAGAAACGGAGGCGGCTCATCCGGCATCTCAACGCGATCCCGCGGCATCAACCGAGGAGTGTAGCATGTCGGGATTGGCGGCACGGCCACCATCGGATCTCACCGTAGAACGGTCGCGACGTTTTTCGGAGGCAGGTGCTGTAACATAGCCTATACCTCATGCCGGGCGGCGGGACAGGCGCGTTTAGTTGTCGGGATTGTGCCACCGTTGGCGCTTTCTCTTTAGGGATAGCGGTAAGTGTACCCAGTGTGCGGGCTCCGGTATAAACGTGCACCTAAACTCACTAGAGCCGAAATGTGAAAATTGCAAAGGTACTGGCGTGTGCCCAACTTGCGGTGGCTCCGGGCTGTTAATGAAACCGAGCTTTGCTGAGTGGTTGCGACAAAAAGGACGCGAAGGATGAAGTCCTTCGAGCTTCTGACAAGCTGTCATGCCAACTTGCGACACGCAAATCTCGGACCAGTCTGGGTGGTCTTTAGCGAACTCTCGAATAGAGCGCGGAGCGCACATGACAGCAGATAAGAGCAAATCATTATTGGCGTCGCTGGAAGGGAGAAGGATGTTCGCAGTTAACTTTGTGGTTGACTATGTTCAACTGCAGTTTCATCCGGATTATGTACTTTCCGCTCTAACTCTGCCGATTGTGGGCAAGGACGGGGCTCGCTGGAGTTCAGATCAACCGGGTTATCGTGACGCCTTGGTTGACCAGATTGGAAAGATCGTGACTTCTACCTCCGAGACGAAAGAGGAGCTCAAGGTAGTGCTCGACGGGAATGTGGAGATCGTCATTCGACTCGATGTCAAGGGACTGCCAGGTTCCGAGAGGGCCATGCTCGATGGCGGTCGTCGCCCTCTCAATGTGTGGCAGAGCTCTTTCGCCTGACATATCCGATGGCGACATCAGCGCTTGTCGTCCCACTGCGAGTTGCCGCCCGCCCGCAACTCAGCTCGTCCCCTCCCCCTGATACTGCTTCAGCTTCCGCCCCAGAGTGCGCAGCGAGATCCCCAGGATATCCGCCGCGCGCTGCTGTTGGCCGCTCGAGTCGGTGAGCACGCGCAGGATCATCTCTCGCTCCATATCGTCGAGGGTGATGGGTCCGGCGGGAACCGGCGCGTTCTGCACCAGAATCGGCAGGTGCCCAGGCTCGATCACGTCGCCATCGGCCATTACCGCCGCCTGCACCACGGCATTGCGCAGCTCCCGAACGTTTCCCGGCCAGTGGTAGCGCGAGAGCACGTCCAGCGCCTCTTGCGAGAATCGGAACGGCTGCTCCTGCTGCTCGAGAAAGAATTGCGCCAGGGGCGCGATATCGTCCTGGCGGTCGCGCAGCGGCGGCACGTGGATACGCACCTGCGCCAGCCGGTGATAGAGATCGCGCCGGAACTCGCCCTTGGCCATGGCCTGTTCCAGATCCTGATTGGTAGCTGCGATCACGCGCGCATCCACCGAGATTTTTCGCGTCCCGCCCAGCCGGTAATAGGGC
>DATLVQ010000680.1:0-14864 GCA_035577325.1 Bryobacteraceae bacterium
GGAAATCCACGATGTCATTACTTTCACCGATCCCTCAACTTGGCCGCCCCAACTGGTCGCGCTAGCTTATGACTCGCTGGTCAAGCGGGATGAGCGTGGCGAACCGCGCCCGGCGCTGGCTATCTCCTGGCAACATGACCCGGATAACAAGCGATGGGAGTTCCGGCTTCGGCCCGGCGTGAAGCTTCACGATGGCTCACCCCTCAACGCGGCAGCGGTAGTGGCATCTCTGAAGGGCTGGAGCATCATCACCGCTGTCGGCGATGACACCATCGTCGTGCAAACCGAAAATCCAACGCCCGATCTCCCGGCGCGATTGGCTGGCCCTGGTAACTCGATTCTCCGGCGCGGCGCGGATGGCGTGACCAGCGGCAGCGGCCCTTTTCGTATCGCCGCATGGCAGCCCGGGCGGCGCGCCCTCCTTACGGCCAATGACGATTACTGGGGTGGCCGGCCCTACCTCGATGACATCGAACTGCAGATGAGCCGCTCCCCGCGCGATCAGGCCATCGATCTTGAACTGGGAAAAGCGGACCTCGTCGAACTGACTCCCGATGATGCCCGCCGTGCCACGCAGCGAGGCGCTCGTACGTGGGTGTCGGCGCCCGCGGAACTCATGGCGCTGGTTTTCGAGCGCGGCCGCGCCGCCGTGGAAGACGCCCGGTTACGTCAGGCGGTGGCGCTCTCAATCGATCGCGCCGCCATCCACAACGTCCTGTTTCTGAAGCAGGGCGAATCCACGGGCGCCCTCTTACCGTCGTGGCTCACCGGTTACGCATTTCTGTTTCCCGCCGTACGCGACTTGGAGCGCGCGCGCCAGAAGGCGGCTTTTCTCCCGAAATCCGCCATGCGCATCTCTCTTGCTTATGATGCCGCCGATCCCCTTGCCCGCCCCGTCGCCGAGCGCATTGCGCTCAATGCGCGCGAGGCCGGCGTGATCGTGCAAGTCGCGCCAGGTGGCGAAGCCGATGTGCGTCTGGTGCGCGTCGCGCTCCGTTCGCTTGATCCGGATCAGGCGCTCGTGGCCTATGCCGCAGCATTCGGGATGACGGCGTTCAAGGCACCCGCCGTCTCTTCCCCGCAAACGAATTTCGAGACTGAACAAAAGCTGCTGGAAGATAGTCGTGTCATTCCATTGTTTCATGTGCCGCAGATTGCCGGCATCGGCGCGCGGGTACGCAACTGGAACCCGGAGTCCTGGTGCGGGTGGCGCCTGGATGATGTCTGGCTCGACATGAGGCGGCCATGACGTTTCGGACGCGGCTGCTCGTGGTCTTCGCCGCCACCATCGTCGCCGCCGTGGCTATAGTCGTGTGGATTGTTTCGCTATCCACCGGGCGGGTTTTCGAGCAGCTCGATGCCGAGCGTACGGCGGCGCTTGTGCAGCAGTTTCAGAAAGACTTCGTCCTGCGCGGCGAAGACATCGCCCGCGCCGCCCAGCGTATTGCCGATTCCGAGGCCGCTCTGCGCGTGGCCATCGATGTCAACCGAGCGGAGCCCGATTACTCTCTGCACGTGAATGACGCAACAGCGCTTGCGGCGTCGCACGGGCTGGATTTTCTGGAGTTAGTCGCGGGCGACGGCTCCATTGTGTCCTCGGCGCAGTGGCCCGCGCGCTTTGCATATAAAGAGACATGGCTGACGGAGCCGGTAGATTGGAAGTCACAGCCCGCATTTCTCAAGCGCGAGGACCTGCCCGACGATGCCGCGCTGGCTCTCGAAGCCGTGCGCGTCCGTACGGTTGGTGATGCCCGGCTCTATGTGATTGCCGGAAGGCGTCTCGATTCTGCGTTTCTCACTTCCCTGGTTCTGCCCACTGGAATGCGCGTCTTGCTTTACCGCAATCTCGAGCCCGCATTCTCTGCGGCGGCGCTGGCGGGCGTTGCCGCGCCGGACGCGCAGAAGCTCGCCCCGTTGATCGAGCAGGTAAGCCGCGACAACCACGAAGCGACAGCTGAAATCCGGTGGAGTTCTGATGCAGCCGGCGCCGAAGCGTTTCACGCTATCCCGCTCGACGGCCGCGACCGCCGTCCACTCGGCGTGTTGCTCATCGGCAGTTCGCGCCGCCAGGTCGCCGCGCTCATGCATTCCATTCGAAATGTGGGCTTGGGCGTCGGCGCTGGTGGAATTCTGCTGGCGCTCGCTCTGACCGCCTGGGCCACGGCGCGCGTGACGCGGCCCGTTAAACAACTTGCCGCCGGCGCGGGCGAAGTCGCGCGTGGGAACTGGGATGCTCGCGTCCAGATCGATTCCAGCGATGAAATCGGCGACCTGGCCCGCGCTTTCAATCAGATGACCCGCCAGCTGGCCGAGCAGCGCGAGCGACTGGTGCAATCCGAACGCGTGGCCGCCTGGCGGGAGCTCGCGCGCAGGCTGGCCCATGAGCTGAAAAATCCCCTCTTCCCGCTCCAAATAACGGTCGAAAATTTGGAACGGGCCAAACGCGAGCACCCCAGCCAGTTCGAAGAAGTTTTTCGCGAAAGCACGGCGACCCTGCTCGCGGAGCTTGCGAATCTCAAAACCATCGTCGGCCGCTTCAGCGATTTCGCGAAAATGCCCGCCCCCCACTTCGAGCCGGTCCAGTTGAACGATCTGGTGCGCGCGGTACTGAAGCTTTTCGAAGCCCAGCTCGCCGCTGCCGGTGCGATCCATCTTGAAGCGGATCTTGAGGAAAGGCTGCCCGCAATCCAGGCAGATCCCGAGCAGATCAAGCGCGCCCTCCAAAATCTGGTATTGAACGCCATGGACGCCATGCCCGGCGGAGGCAGCTTGCGCATCCAGACGCGGCTGTACAATAACACGGTGATTCTCGAAGTTTCCGACACCGGCCAGGGCCTCACGCGGGAGGAATGTGCCCGGCTGTTTACGCCCTACTACACGACGAAACATCACGGCACCGGCCTCGGCCTCGCCATCGTGCAGTCGGTGGTCAGCGACCATAGCGGAACCATCTCGGTTGAGAGCCAGCCCGGCCAGGGTGCCACTTTCCGCATCGAGCTTCCCATCGCGCAAGTGGCCGGTGCCGCCCGCGCCTGACATGGCACACCTGCTAATTGTTGATGACGACGCCAATACGCTGGCCTCGCTCGCGCGTGCATTTCGCCTGGCCGGCCATGAGGCCACCGTGTGCGACAACGCGGCGCGTGCCATCGATCTAGTGAAATCCCAGCCGTTCGATCTGATTTTTTCCGACGTAGTAATGCCTGGTAAGGATGGCCTGGCGCTGCTCGAAGACTTCCGGACGCTCGGCGTCACGACGCCGGTGGTCATGATTTCTGGACAAGCCAGTATCGACATGGCCGTGCGCGCCACACGCCTGGGCGCAATCGATTTTCTCGAGAAGCCGCTGTCCACCGACAAGTTGCTGCTGACCGTCGCGAACGTCCTAAAGCTGAAGAGCCTGGAGGAAGAGAACCGCCACCTGCGCCAGCGCGTGGGCAAGCACGAGATCATCTGGAAAAGCGAAGCCATGCAGCGCGTGATGTCGCAAGTGGAGCGCGTGGCGGCGAGCGAGACGCGCGTCTGCATTTTCGGCGAGACCGGCACCGGTAAAGAGCTCATCGCGCGCACGGTGCATGCGCGCAGCCCGCGATCTGGCGGGCCTTTCGTGACGCTCAATTGCGCGGCCGTGCCGGCGGAGCTGATTGAATCCGAACTGTTCGGCCACGAAAAGGGCGCCTTCACCGGAGCCGCCACGCGCCACACAGGCAAGTTCGAACAGGCGCAGCACGGCACGCTATTTCTGGACGAGATCGGCGACATGCCGCTCGTGATGCAGACCAAGCTGCTGCGCGTGCTCGAAGAAAACGAAATCGAGCGCGTGGGCGGCGATCGTCCCGTGGCTGTCAATGTGCGTGTCGTCGTGGCCACACACCGCAACCTCGACGAACTGGTCAAGCGCGGGACGTTTCGCCAGGACTTGTACCACCGGATCTTCGTTTTCCCGATTCTGCTGCCGCCACTGCGCGAAAGATTGGACGATATCCCCGTTCTGGTGGAACACTTCGCGCGCCAGATCGCCGATCAGAATGGCTGGAAGGTGCAAGCATTCACTCGCGAGGCGCAAGCCGCGCTGACCCGCTATGCGTGGCCTGGCAATGTGCGCGAGCTGCGCAACATTGTCGAGCGCCTGCTGCTGCTTTCCGGCGAGCGCGTCGAGGCCGCAACCGTCGCGGCGACTTTGCCGCAACAGGCGGTCGCATCGGGCGCGACCATCAGCGGGACGCTCGCTGAGCGCGTCGACGTCTTCGAGCGTGAAGTACTGCTCGCCGAACTCAAGCGCCACAGCTACCGCATGACGGACACCGCCAAAGCCCTGGGACTTGAACGCAGCCATTTGTACAAGAAATGCCAGGCATTAGGTATTGATTTACAAGCGGTTAAGAAGGGAGAGTCAGAGAACCAGATTTGACCTTATTGACAGCCCGCGAAACCGAGCCCGCCTTGTCAACACCGAGCCCTGGCAGCTACAAACCGCAAAAGCCCGGTTCAGTGAAGTCTTCCGACAAGCCCGGTCCGAAGGTCCGCAACGGATTACGCGGCAAGGCAAAGAGGCGGTCGTGGTGCTGCCCGCGGAAGAATTTGAAAAGTTGAAGCGCCGCCGCAAACAACACAAGAGCTGGTGCGGTTCTTCGCTGAGTCGCCGCTCGCCGGTTCGGGCATCGATCTCGAACGCCAACCGGATTACGGCCGGCCCGTTGACCTGTGAGCAGATTCCTGCTGGATACCAATATTATTTCGGAGCTGATCAAGCCAAAGCCGGAAGCCAAGTTAACCGGATGGGTGGAGTCAGCCGACGAGGATTTGCTGTACCTCAGCGTGCTGACCGTGGGTGAGATTGGCAAGGGCATCGCCGCGATGGAGCAGGGAAGACGGAGCGCCGCTATTCAGTCATGGGGGGAAACCGATCTAAAGCCCCGCTTCTCCGGCCGCGTCCTCCCGATCGATGAAGCCACCGCAGCCCGCTGGGGAGCCATCACCGGCGCCGCGGCGGCGCAGGGAATCACGGTGCCGGTCGTAGACGGTCTGCTTGCCGCGACTGCGCTCCAGCACAACCTGACCCTGGTAACGCGGAACACCAAGAATCTTGCTGGAACGAATGCCCCGGCGTTCAACCCGTGGGATCTTTGATGGATGATGCGATTGATCCCGCGGCTACGCCATCGCTAAAATCTTATCCAGCGCGTCGGAAACTTTTCGCGCCTTCCCGGGATCGCTGGCCTCGTAGCCGATCTCGGGCGAAATAAAACCGCGATAGCCCACTTTTACCAGTGCCGCCATCACGGCCTTCCAATCCACATCGCCTTCCAGCAGATCGGCGAAGTGCCCCTGTTCGGTGCGATTCGAGAGTTTGTAATCCTTGAAGTGAACCCGCTTGATGCGCGGCCCGAGGGTGAGAATCCAGTCCTGCGGATAACCGTATTGCATCACGTTACCGACGTCGAAATGCGTCTGCAGCCACTGGCTGTGAAACTGGTCCACGAAGGTGCGCATCTCGAGCGGGCTGAGGATGAACTTGTTCCACACATTTTCGGGCGTGAGGACGACCTTGGCTTCCTGCGCCCACGGAATCGCTTTCGGAAGCTCTGCGCTCACGCGGTTCCAGGTGTCTTCGTAGCCGAACATAAGCTTTGGCCCGTCGCCCAGCCGGCAGAGATAAAGCAGCAGCGCGCCGCATTGCAGATGCGTGGCGAATTCGATGGCCCGCTTCAGGCCGGCCAGGCTCTGCGCCCGCACCGCGGGATCGGGACTGTTAATCGGATTGGAGCGGAATGCACCCGAGACCCACATGCTGGCGATCTGTACACCAGCCGCGTGCGCGGCGTCGCCGAGGCGCTTCACTTCATCGGCCGTGAGCGCCGGCGAGACCTCATCCCCGAATCGGAGCTCGATAGCCTCGAACCCGGCGTTCTTGGCTTGCGTGAATTTTTCAGGGAGCGGCATCTCGTGCGGGAACATCACCGAGCAGATGCTTTTGATAAAGCGCGGCGATTCGGGCCTGGCTGGAAGGGCTGCTGCGGTCGCGGCGCCGGCGGCGAGAAAAGTTCTGCGATTCACGTCAACAGTGTAACGCGGCGCGGCCCCGAACGCCGCCTGTCTGTTAAATTGTGTCTTGCCCGGTATCGCTTCAGATCGCCGCCGCGTTCTCGCGTGCACGCTGGCGCTTTTCGCGCTCAATGGCTACATCGTTCGCGAGCTCTTCTCCGTCGAATATCTGCGGTTCATGGGATCGATCGAAGGCGCATACATCAGTCTCGCGCGCCAGCTCTCCCGCGACTGGGACCTGGCGTGGTGGCCGCTCTGGTATGCGGGGATCCCCTACCAGAATACGTACCCGCCGCTGCTCCACTGGATCACCGCGCTCGCCGCGCGCCTCACGCATGCTTCGCCCGCGCACTCGTACCATTTCGTGGCGGCATTCTTCTATTGCGCGGGCCCGGTGACATTGTTCTGGATGGCGTACCGCCTCTCGGGACTCTTGTGGCCTAGCTTTGCCGGCGGTCTCGCTTATTCGCTGCTCTCGCCATCGACTTTGCTGCTTGTAGCGGCCCGCAACGACTTGGGTGGAGTCTTCGGGCCGCGAAGGCTGCAAGCGTTGTTGCAATATGGCGAAGGTCCCCATGTAACTTCCATGGCGCTGCTGCCCGTCGCCATCGTAGTGCTGGACGTTGCGATCGCGCGGCGCCGGCCTGTGTACTACTTCCTGGCCGCGCTTGCGATGGCATCGGTTGTGCTAACGAACTGGTTGGGTGCGCTCGCGCTGGCCGCCGCGGTGATCGCGTACATTCTTGCGAAGAGGCCGCAAGATCTCAAGCGCGTGTCGCTCGCGTGCCTGTCGCTCGGCGTCTTTGCCTATGCGCTGGCGGCCCCGTGGATTCCTCCTTCGACACTGGCCGCGATCCGCATCAACGCGCAGCGCATCGGCGGCCCCTATCCGGTCACCACGGCGCATCTGAAATACGCCGCGGTCATTCTGATCGCGATTATTTTGCTCTGGTCATGGTGCGAACGGCGAATGATTTCCGCGCACGCCCGCTTCTTCGCCGTCTTCACGTTGTTGATCAGCGCGCCGCCGCTGGCGGGTGCTTGGTGGGAAATTTATCTGGTGCCGCAGCCCGACCGGTACCACTTGGAAATGGAAATGGCGCTGTGCCCGCTTGTAGCTTTTGCGGTGGCCAGCCAGGTACGGCATTTGGGCCGAACGCTCCAAGTGGTTGCGATTCTCGGTCTGACGATCTTCGCTTTTCTCCAGATCAAACCCTACCGCCACGCGGCGCGCGCATGGACCCGCTCTCTCGACATCCAAGCCACCAGCGAGTACAAGACCGCTTCCTGGATCGATCAAAACATGCGCGGCCGCCGCGTGTTCGTGCCCGGCTCGGATTATTTCTGGCTGAACGCTTTCACCGATACGCCGCAACTCGAGGGCGGCTTCGATCAGGGACTCACCAACCCTTGGCTGCCGGTAATCCACTATCAGCTCTATGCCGGCACCGGAACCCCGAACGAGGGCGAGCTCGGCATTCTGTGGCTGAAGGCCTTCGGCGTCCATGCCGCGGCCGTTTGCGGGCCGCTCAGCACCGAAGTCTACAAGCCCTATCACAACTGGCAAAAGTTTGAGGGCCTCTTGCCTGTCTTGTGGCGCGAAGGCGACGACGTGATCTATCGCGTACTGCCGGATTCGGCTTCCCTGGCCCACGTGCTGCGCCCCGAGGACCGCATGACGCGCCCGCCCGCGAGTGTGCTCGACGTAGGTTTTCTGCGTGCCTACGTTGAGCCGCTCGAGAATCCCGCGCTGCCTGCGGTCGAAATGGCCTGGCAGAACCGGCATCACGCCGTGCTCACTGCCGATTTGCAAAAAGACCAGTTCCTGCTCGTGCAAGTGACGTATCATCCTGGCTGGCATGCGCGCGTCAACGGCGCGGCGCGTCCCGTCACGAAAGATCCCATAGGTTTGACGCTAATCGCGCCGGAGTGCGCTGGCCGCTGCGTGGTCGATCTGGAATATTCCAATGATGCCGAAATGCTCGCTGCGCGCGTGCTTTGCTGGACAGCTCTCGTGGGCGGGTTCCTGTGGGCCATCGCTTGGCCCATGCGGACGCGATATTGGAAACATGCCCCTGTTCCTCTCGATTGAAGAGCTGCTCGCTTACACCGCCGGTGAGCGCGACAAATGGGAACACTGGTTCGAAGCGCGGTCACCCGCGGCCCTCGATGCTCCTGTCCACCGCGACGGCGATTTCACCGATGTCTGGCGGCTCATGCACCACATCTTTCTCGTCGAAAAACGCCACACGCAGCGGCTGAAGCAGGAATCTCCGCTGATGGAACAAATTGGCGTGGCCCGGCACAATGAGAAAGACCTGTTTTCGTTCGGCCACACCGTGCGCGCTGAGTTTATGGAATTCCATTTCGCTTGGCCACGCGCCGAGCGTTGATCTCGCTTATTTCCGCAGCGTCGCCGCCAGCGCCGAGGCGATCTCGAACTCGCTCTCAATCTCACGCGTGCGCAGATTGTCCCGCAGATGCTCCAGCTTGGTTATGTACGCCGTGAGCGCCTGTTCTATGGATGAGCTATTAGTTGCCAGAATGTCGCGCCACACTTCGAACGAACTGAGCGCCAGCCGCGTCGTATCGGCCAGACCCGGCCCCGCGACTGCCAGATGGTGGCTCGCATTCTCGGCTACGGTCGCTGCCAGCGCGGTCGAGGCCAGTTGCGCCAGGTGCGACGTGAACGCTACGACACGATCGTGTTCTTCGGCGCTCAAAATTACAGGCTGCGCGCCGATGCGTTTCACCCAATCCAGAAACTCTACCGCGGCGGGAGTTTCGATCGCGCCCGGTTCATCAGGCGTCAGCACGTAGCTGCGCCCGAGAAACAGATCGGCGTCGGCTTCGGCGACACCGCGTTTTTCTTTTCCCGCCATCGGATGCCCGCCCAGGAAAGCCCCGCTCCGGATATGCTTGCGCGCGGCGGCAACGATCGCGCTCTTGGTGCTGCCCGCGTCCGTAATCAATGCTTCGCGGTTTACGAACCCGTCGATGTGGTGCAGCGTGTCGAGAATGCGCCCGATGGGTTGCGCCAGGTAAATCAGATCGGCGCCCCGAACGGCATCGGCCAGCGGCGCGGCTTCGTCAATAGCTCCGCGGGTCAGCGCCGCCTTTAGCGTGGCCTCCGAGCTCGCGCCCACGATCGTTCCTGCGAACCCGGCTTTCTTCAAAGCCAGCCCGAACGACCCGCCAATGAGACCAACCCCGATGATCGCGACCGTTTGCATCGCTGTCTAAATCACGCGTCCCACGACCGGGGCGATTTTCCGCAACTGATCCATCAGCTCTTCGAATTGTTCGGGCCGCAGCGATTGCGCGCCGTCGCTCAAGGCGTGGTCGGGATCGGGATGCACTTCCATCAAGAGGCCGTCAGCGCCTGCCGCCAGCGCGGCGCGCGCCATCGGCGCTACTTTGTCGCGGCGCCCGGTACCGTGCGAGGGATCGGCCACGATCGGCAAATGCGAGAGCTTCTTCACCACCGGTATCGCCGAAATGTCCATCGTGTTGCGCGTGTAGTTTTCGAAAGTGCGGATGCCGCGCTCGCACAGGATCACGTCGTAATTGCCGCCCGCCAGAATGTATTCGGCCGATAGCAGCAATTCTTCGATGGTGGCCGAAATGCCGCGCTTCAGCAACACCGGCTTGCGCTGATTTCCCAACCCGCGCAGCAAATTGTAATTTTGCATATTGCGCGCGCCCACTTGCAGAATATCGGCGTATTCGTTCACCAGCGGAATCTGCGTCAGGTCCATCACTTCGCTCACTACCAGCAATCCGTGGCGGTCCGCCGCCGCGCGCATTAATTCGAGGCCTTCCCCGCCGAGTCCCTGAAAGCTGTACGGAGAACTGCGCGGCTTGAACGCGCCGCCGCGAATGACCTTCGCTCCTCCGCGCGCCACAAGCTCGGCGCATCGCTCGATTTGATCCCGGCTCTCTACACTGCACGGGCCGGCCATTACAACCACGCGATCGCCGCCGATCTCGATTGCGGGCCTGCCTTTTCCACCCACTTCGACCACCGTCCCTTTGGGCCGGAAACTGCGGCTGGCCAGCTTATAAGGCGAGACGATTCGGTGCGCCTCCTTCACGCCCTCCATGACCTCGAAAGTCGCGAGGTCGAATTCGTAGTTGCCGCCTACTCCGCCGAGCACGGTGTGCATGACGCCCGTCGAGCGGTGGATCGTGAAACCCAATTCCACCAGCCGGTCGATCACGTGCTGAATCTGTACCTCGCTGGCGCCCTCCTGCATGACTACGAGCATTTGGTTATCCCGCTGGCGCAGGCATTCCTGCGGCTCTGTTTCGCTTTCTTAAGAAAACACGCAGTCATGACCGACTAATTCCCTCCTTCGCGCGTTGCATCCACGCGCATGCGTTGCAGCGTGCGCATTTCGTCGATGATGCGCTCGAAGATGCGCCGCGCGGATTCCTGCGGCATCGGTCCGGCATTGCGTTCCTGAACGTTGCGCAGAACCTCCTCCTCGCGCTTGGGCTCGTAAATCGGCATCTTGCATTCCTGCTTAATGCGGCCAATCTGTTCCACGATGCGGGTCCGTTCGTTCAACAGGTCGATGAGCCGCTGGTCGAGCGCATTGATCCGTTCGCGGCACTCGACGAGCGCCTTCGCGGCGGCCTCGCTGGTCATCGCTCGCGCGCTCCCGCCTGCGCCATGTCAAATCCATGCTTCAGCTCGCGCGCGAAGCTCTCGAGCTGCACTTCGAGCGACGGATTGTCCAGATTGCGCTCGATCAGGTGCACGATGGCGCTACCCACAACTACCGCCTCAACCAGCCGCCCCAGTTCAGCGACATGTTCGGGCCGCGAGACACCGAATCCTACCGCCAGCGGCAATTTTGTAATGGCGCGCATCGAACGAACCAGCGGCTCGACCGCTCCCGAAAGCGAGTCGCGCTCGCCTGTGACGCCAGTGCGAGAAACCAGATAGACGAACCCGCTCGAATACTGCGCTACCAGTTGCTGCCGGCGCGGTGAGCTGGTCGGCGCGGCCAGAAACACTGTGTCGAGCCCCGCCGTCCGCATCACGCGCACAAACTCGCCGGCTTCTTCGACGCCGGCATCGGTGAGCAGACAGCCGTCGATCCCGCACGCCGCCGCATCCCGCGCCAGCGCCTCCACGCCGTAGCGCAGCACGGGGTTCAGATAGGTGAACAGCAGTAGGGGAATTTCCGACCGCGTGCGTATTTCCCGCGCGATGTCGAGAACTCTGTGCAGCGTGGTGCCCGCTCGCAAAGCCCGCTCACCCGCGCGCTGGATTACCGGACCATCTGCGATCGGGTCGGAGAACGGCACGCCCAGCTCGATCAAATCCGCGCCACCGCGTTCGAGTGCTTCAATCAGCGCCGGCGTGCGGTCGGGCGATGGATCGCCGCAAGTCAGATACGCGATCAGCCCTTTGCGCCTCTGTTCGCGCAGGGATTGGAAGAGAGCGCCGATGCGGGTCATAGCGACACACAGAAGAAAAATGCGGATGGCTCTTCGCCTTCGGCCTTGATCTCACTCACCGGTTTTCCTCATCCAGCTCCGGAAAATTCTCCCGGTAGATGTCGACATCTTTATCGCCGCGGCCCGACACATTCACGACAAAAATCTGGCCGCCGGCTTTCGGCGCACGCGCAGCCGCCTCCGCCACTGCGTGCGCGGATTCGAGCGCGGGTATGATGCCCTCGGTTTGCGATAGCATGCGCGCCGCATCGAGCGCCTCGCGATCGTCGATGGATCCGTACTCGGCGCGCGCCGTGTCGTGCAGCCATGCGTGCTCCGGACCAACCAGAGCGTAATCCAGGCCCGCTGAGACCGAGTGCGTCAGTGAGATTTGGCCGTCGTCATCTTGCAGCAGGTAACTCCGCGCGCCGTGCAGCACTCCCGGCGAGCCGCCCGAAAAACGTGCCGCATGTTCGCCCAGCAGTGGGCCGCGCCCGCCCGCTTCCACGCCCACCAGTCGAACGCTCGTATCCGGAAGGAACGCATGAAAAATGCCGATGGCATTGCTGCCGCCACCCACGCACGCGAAGACAACGTCCGGCAGGCGGTGCTCGGCCTGTTGTATTTGCGCGCGCGCTTCTTCCCCGATGATCTTGTGGAATTCGCGCACCATCAACGGATAAGGATGCGACCCCAGCGCCGAGCCCAGCAGGTAATGAGTAGTCGAGACGTTAGTCACCCAATCGCGCATGGCTTCGCTGATGGCGTCTTTGAGCGTGCGGCTGCCGTTGGCCACGCCCACCACTTTCGCGCCCAGCAGCCGCATGCGGAACACGTTGAGCCGCTGCCGCCGCATATCCTCTTCGCCCATGTAAACCACGCATTCGAGCCCGAAAAGTGCGCACACGGTAGCCGTTGCCACGCCGTGCTGTCCCGCGCCCGTCTCGGCGATGATGCGCTTTTTTCCCATGCGTCGCGCCAGCAGCGCCTGTCCCAGGCAGTTGTTGATCTTGTGCGCGCCCGTGTGCAGCAAGTCTTCGCGCTTCAGATAAATGCGCGCGCCGCCCAGCATTTTCGTCAATCGCCGCGCGAAGTAAAGTGGCGTAGGCCGGCCGGCGTATGTGCGCAGAAGTTCATCCAGCTCGGCCTGGAACGCCGGGTCCTGTCGCGCTTCGAAGAATGTACGTTCCAGTTCTTCGAGCGGCGACATCAGCACTTCCGGCACATAACGCCCGCCGTACGCGCCGAAATGTCCGCCGGCATCGGGCTGCGCGGGCGTCATATTAGAGCCGCCTTGAGAAATTCCGACATTTTGCGATGGTCCTTTTTGCCGGGAACGCTTTCGATGCGGGAGCACGCGTCCACGCCCCACGGCCGCGCTTGATCGATGGCGCCTCTGACGTTCCCCGCGTCGAGCCCCCCGGCGATGATGACTTTCTTCGACGCGCCCGCGGCCTGGGTCCAGTCGAATGGCACGCCATTTGCCGGTCCGTCCAGCAAAACGGCCTCGACCGGGTATTCATCGAGCGTCGCCCTGTCAAAACTCGCGCCTATACGAATCGCCTTCCACACACGGACGCCAGTCGGAAAATCAGCGGCGGTTTCCCGCCCGTGCAACTGCGCAATATTCAGGCCGGCTTCGCGCACCATTTCTTCTACTGCTCCCGCGGTCTCGTCCACGAACACACCGGCCTTCCAGACAGCCACCGGGAGCCGCTCGATGATTTTGCGCGCGGTTTCGGGTTTCACATAGCGCGGGCTGCGTGGCCAGAAGTTGAAACCGAGCGCCGCAGCCCCGCCTTCGACGGCCGCGAGCGCATCTTCAACGTTGGTGATGCCGCAGATCTTCACCATCATGTGCCGCTCATCAAGGCGCGCAGCGCTTCCGATGGCCGCGGCGATTGCATCAGGTGTTCGCCCACTAGGAATGCGTCGAAACCGGCGTCGCGCAAGCGGACGATGTCCGCGGCTGAATGAATGCCGCTCTCCGCCACTTTCACAACGCCGGACGGAATCCGGGGTGCCAGCCCCAGCGCCGTCTCAAGTCTCACTTCGAACGTCTTCAAATCACGATTGTTCACACCAATCAGGTCCGCCCCCGCCGCCAGCGCGCGTTCGAGTTCCGCCTCCGTGTGCACCTCTACCAGGGCGGTCATGCGATATCGCGCCGCCAGTTCGCGCAGGTCGCGAATTTGCACTGTCTTGAGGATCGCCGCGATCAGCAGTATGGCGTCTGCTCCATGCGCCGCGGCTTCGATGACGTGATACTCGTCCACAGTGAAATCTTTGCGCAGCACCGGCAGCGAGCCGGCTGCGCGCGCGGCGCGCATATCCGCAAGGCTGCCCTGAAAAAATGACTGATCGGTCAGCACCGAAAGCGCCGCCGCTCCTCCTCGCTCATATTCACGCGCCAAGCCGTCGGGATCAAAGCTGTGCGAAAGCACACCTCGGCTCGGCGAAGCTTTTTTCATTTCCGCAATAATCGCTGGCTGCCGTTGGCGCAGCCCTTTCCGGAAATCGCGCCGGCCCGCAAGCGCCTGATCCGCCTGTTTTTCCAAAGTTTGGAGCGGAATCCGCGCCGCCGCGAGTTCCTCCCGCTTGCGGGCGACAATTCGAGTCAATATGTCTGGAACAGTCTCGATCAAAACAGCGCCTTTTGGGTAATGTTCATCGTATCAAACCTGAAACCGCGGTTAGGCCTCACCGACTCTCATGTAGTATGCTGGTGTTTTACAAGTAAAAACTTGTCACTGGAGGATTGTCCTCATGCCTACGCGGCTAAAAACTGCGGCCCTGTCAGTCGCGGCTCTTTTAATTTTCTCTTCGGCGGCCCTCGCGCAGGTCTCGTCGATTGAAGGGGATGTAAAGGGTGAAGACGGCACACCGTTCAAAGGTGCGCTGGTGAAAATCGAGCGCAAAGACATCAAAGGCCACTACCAGGTCAAGAGCGACAAAAAAGGCCACTATTTCCACACCGGCCTGCCGCTCGGAACGTATAAGCTGGTCCTCGAAGTCGAGGGCAAAGATGTCGACATGGTGGACAACGTCCGCACCAAACTTGGCGACTCCACCGTAATCGACTTCGATCTCCGCAAGAACAAGGAGAAACAGCAATCGCTCGCCAAGGCGGCTGAATCGGGCACGCTCTCGAAGGAACAAGAACGCGAGATGTCGGCGGAGCAGAAAGCCGCGCTCGAAAAAGCCACCAAGGAGCGCTCGCAGGCGCTGGCCAAAAACAAGGCGCTGAATGACGCGTTCAACGCCGGCATGGCCGCCATGCAAGGCAAGCAGTGGGACGCGGCCATCGAGTCGTTCTCCAAGGCCAACGAATTAGACCCCAAGCAGAACGTGATTTGGGCGCAGCTTGCCGA
>DATLVQ010000681.1:0-3248 GCA_035577325.1 Bryobacteraceae bacterium
GCCTTTCGCAACCCCGCCAGTGTCTGCTCCACGAGCGGCGTCAACGGCTCGAGCGGCTTAGGCGACGCGGCCTGCTGGCCCGCGATGAACACCAGGCCATTCGGGTTAACGTCTTTCTTGCCAACTGACGTGGCCTCGATCACGACTTGCGCACCCTCGAGCGGCAACCCGCCAACCTGTACTACACTCAGCGCCGGCAGCGAAAGGTGCCGCTCCGTAAAAGTTTCGCTCACAATGGCCTGCACTCGCCGCATATCCCCGCTGCCCGCCACGAATGCCCGCAGCTTCACAATGTTCGCGCCGCCCACATTGTGATGCAGCGCTTTCAAAGCATCACGCACCTGCTGCGAAAGCAGCCCCTTCGCGGAAAGCGGTGAAACATAAAACCCCATACGCGCGGTCTCGGCCACCACGGCGCTCGGAGGGTCCTTGGGCAGTTGCAGGACCTGGGTCGCGTCCTCTTCGGATTTTTTCTTCTTTCTTTCGAACGGCCCGGCGAAAGCGGCCAGCGCGCAGAGCGCGAGCACGCCAATCGTTTTCATAAGCGTAAGTCTCGGATTGTAACAAATGGCCGCGTGCTCACTAGCCAAAGCCGCGCGTCTCTCGAGCCGGACCCTTATCCGAATTCGAATCCCGCTGCCGCGTACACCCGCGCATCATCGTTGCGGAGCGCCGGAGGCTTGTCCACACCCGCAAGGGCCATCCGTGCGAGCCGTCTCACAGGTTCGAATCCAAATTCACGCGCCAATGTCACCGCTTCGCCGTTCACCGGCAGGATGTCCCAGTAGACGCTCTCCTCGCTGTGCTTCGTCAGAAACCACGCCAGCAACTCCCGTGCTGCGCTCGCCGACCGCGCGACGCACGGCCCGAAGTACGTGGCTCTCGCCCCCGGCCGGCCCATCGCGAAACCATTTCCCGCGACCGAAGCGGATTCGACGCCCGCGAGCACTTGCAGCAAACGGCTCCGGTCCGCGCCAAACGCCTGCCGGTCGAGCGCCGCGTCGAAATCAAATGGCCCAACCGCGCCCCTTTGTTGGGGCAAAGCACCAGCCTGCCTGATCCAACGTTCGATCGTCCCCTCCTCGCGGAACCCGAGCCGCTCATATAATGGCCGCCCCATGTCCGTGGCATCCAGCTTGATCCACGCCACGCGTTTCCCGCGCAAGTACTCGAGCGCGTGTTCCATCAACATACGCGCGAATCCGCGGCCTCGGTATTGGGCGTCCGTCAACACCATCCCTACCCATGCCAGTTCTTCGCCGAAACAGACCGCTGTCGTGGTCGCCCGCACTTGACCGTCGCTTTCGATGGCAAAACACCCGTCCGGCTCGAGCGCGAGCACCCGCTGCCAGTCGGCAGCCGTCTGGTTCCATCCCGCGGCTTCCTTCAAGCGCATCCCCGCCGGAATGTCCGCCGCTGAAAGTAAGCGGACCTCTCTCACAGGGGTGTGACTCCATTCGAACTTGCGTCGGCGCAGCAAAGGCAAGGCGTGCAACTCGTGTGGTGGTTTGATTCGCCGGTACTCGATCCACTCAGCTTATGCGCGTGGATGGCTTCCTTCGGATTGTCGCTGGGCGCGACCATTCACGCCGGCGGCACCGTCACGGACTTCCACTTTTTTCCGACTCGAACAACATGTTTGCCATGCTTGAGGTAGAAGGTTGGGTCCTGCACCGTAGTTTCACCAATAATTACCGCACCCTCCTTACGTTTTCTCGCCGCTTCGCTGGATGATTCCGTCAACCCGATACGCGCCAGAAGTTTATCTACTCGAACCACATATCCGTTCCCTTCCGCACCTGCCACTCGGGTGTCGATGACATCCTCTGGCGCCGAGACCTCCACAACGTCCGCGGGAATTTCTCCCCGTCGCACTACCCGCGTAAACTCTTCCGCCGCTCTCTTCGCCTCCGCCGCCGAATGAAAATCGCTCACTATGACCTGTCCGAGCTCCATCTTGGCATCCATCGGATGTAATTCGCCCGCCGCCGTTCGCCGCTTCATCTCCGCAATCTCCGCCACGCTCCGGTCCGTCAGCAGCTCCCAGTAGCTCCACATCAGCTCATCCGAGATCTGCATCACTTTCCGGAACATCACCTCCGCGGACTCGGTAATGCCGATATAGTTCCCGAGCGACTTCGACATTTTGTCCACGCCGTTGATGCCTTCAAGCAGCGGCGTCGTGCCCACAATCTGCGGTGGCTGCCCGAAATCTTTCTGCAGTTCCCGTCCTACCAGCAGATTGAATTTCTGATCCGTGCCCCCCAACTCGACATCGCACTTCAACATCACCGAATCATACGCCTGTCCCAGCGGGTACAGCAGCTCGTGGAGAGAAATCGGCGTGCCTTCCTTGTATCGCTTGGCGAAATCGTCACGCTCCAGAATGCGGGCCACTGTGTAGTGTCCCGTGAGCCGCACCACATCATCCCAACGGAGCGGCTCCAGCCACTCGCTGTTGAACCGCACCTCGGTTTTCGCGGGATCGAGAATCTTGAATACCTGCGCCTTATATGTTTCGGTGTTGGCCTGCACCTGCTCGCGCGTCATCGGTGGCCGCGTCGCGTTGCGGCCTGACGGGTCGCCGATCATGGCCGTCGTGTCACCCACCAGAAAGATGGCGGTGTGGCCCAGGTCCTGAAAATGTTTCAGCTTGCGCAGCAGCACCGTGTGGCCCAGGTGCAGATCCGGGGCCGTCGGATCGAACCCCGCCTTCACGCGCAACGGCCGGCCGGCTTTCGCCGCGGCGACCAACCGTTCGCGCAATTCCTCTTCGCGGATCAGTTCCGCCAGGCCTTTTTTGATATAGGAGAGCTGTTCGTCGACGTTCAGCGCGGTCACCGTACCATTGTAAGGGTGCAAACCTGAGCCTCCTTCGCAGCCTTTCCCGATTGCCTTGTTAAGCGTCCAATCTATATGGAAATTGGATATGTTGCCTCTATCCCGGTCGGAAGCCATGAGGGATTAAGCAAGCATTGCGTGGTCAATTGTGACAACCTGCGGACCATCGCAAAGTCTTGTCTGATCCGAAAGCTGGGTGCGATAAGCCTGGGCCGCTACTCGGAAATCAAGCGCGCGATCGGTTATGCGTTTGGATGGCAAGAGCTGATCGACGTGATTTGAGTCGCTCAACTACCGAACTGCGCGCCTTTACCCTGTCTTCCGCGCCGAGTACTTACCGAGCAGTGAAATGAATTTGGACGCCGCCCCAGGTACGGCAACACTGCCAGTCAAGATCTCTTTGGTCT
>DATLVQ010000682.1:0-5404 GCA_035577325.1 Bryobacteraceae bacterium
GTACGCGGCCCGTCAACAATGACGGCGCCACTGACCATGCCTATATTCCGCGCTTCAACGCCGCCGATAAGAAGCGCGCCTTCGCCGGCGGCTATCACTTTCAGCCGCAGATCAGCAATTTCTGGTTCCCGCATCACGCCCGCCAAGTGAAAGGCTTCGGCGCGCCGTTCAAGAATGAGGTGCGGCGGCTGCAGCCCGGTTTCTACGAAATGGCGGGGTTCGGCAAGGTGATCGCCCGGCGTGATAACCGCGTTTCCGTGGATCCAGGCAAGCCGGACGCTTACGGCATTCCGATCCCGGTGATTCATTTTCAGTGGAGCGCGAACGACCTGGCCGTGTGGAAAGATATGCGCGAGAAAGCCGCCGAGATGATGCACGCGGCCAAAGCCACGCTGGTGACTGGTGAGAGCACACCCGGAGGTTTTGCAAGTCATGAAACCGGCACCGCCCGCATGGGGACCGATCCGCGAGCCTCGGTGCTCAACCCCTACTGCCGGGCGCACGATGTCAAAAATCTGTTCGTGGTGGACGGAAGCTGCTTTACGACTTTCCCGGAGAAAAATCCTACTCTGACCATAATGGCGCTCGCAGTCCGCGCCGCCCGGCACATTGCGGAGGAACGAAAAAAGGGAAATCTCTAGCGCGAAATCCGGTGATCATGCCCGTAAGGCGATCGTCCGCGACTTCGCTGGCCGGCGCTCAGGCCGTTGACATACTCCGCAATCAGCGCCGGCGCTTCCATGGGAATGAAATGCGAATGAGGCACGACGACGTCCCGCCCGTGCCGGAAGCGCGTGGCGAGATCGGGAGCGGTGAGCGATGCCGTCATGTCCATGGTGCCCTCGAGCCGCATGAAGCGCGGCGCGCGGATCACGGTGACCGGCGCCTCGATCCGTTCGAGCCGGTCGTGGATGTTAGCGTCATGAAGTGTGCTGTTTTCGTAAATCGAACCCTCAATCTCGGGAGGGCAGGCCAGCATGTAACCGTTGCCGTCGGCGGCCGGCACTAGGCCGTAGTCGCAATAGTCGCGTAAGACCTCCGGGTCCCAGGTGCTGAACGGCACGCGGTCCTTGAAAGCCTCGAACATCTCATCCGGCGATGCCCACTGGTTGCGTCGCCTGCGGGTGAAGTGCGGCTCTCTCGGCTCGCCGGTGTAGAGCGCAAGCGGCATGATGACCGGGTCGATCAGCAGCAGTTCGGCGAACGCATCGGGCGCCACCGCCGCGGCATACGCCAGCGAGTGTCCGCCCATCGAGTGCCCGACGCCGGTCGCGCCCCGCAAACCGAGCGCACGCGCGAGTGCCGCTGTATCCTCCCCGAAGATGTGCCATTCGTAGTGTGACGCGGGCTTCGCGCTCAGGCCGTGCCCGCGCATGTCGAAGGCGATCGCATGGCGGTTGGCGATCCGGGCGATGATCTGGTTCCACGTGCGCGCGTGCAAGCCGGTGGCGTGGGCGAAGAATACCGGCGGGTCGGCGCCAGGCCGCTCCCATACCGCCAGCCGGACGCCGTTGGCGTCGATGAATTCGGGACCGGTCAGAATTGCCGGGCGCCCGCTCACACGTCGCGCGGCACCACGTACGGCTCCCGGTAATTGCGCGTGAGCAGCGCGTTGGCTTCTTCGTCGCCGAGAAAGCGCCCCGCGGACTGGTTCATGCGCAGCGAGCGCCCCACCCGGTAGCTGATATTCGCCAGGTGGCAGAAGGCCGCCGAGCGCGCGCCAATCTCGATATCGGCGTGCAACAGCTTGTGGTCGCGCGCCCGAATGGCGTCGAAGAAATTCTTCATATGCGGCGTGGTGGCGTCGCGCTCTTTCTCCTGCGGCTTTTCGTCCATCACTTTCTCGTACCGTTCGGCACCGCCCGCGCCCGCTCCCCGTGCCGCCTCGCCGCTGATGTTGGCCGCGGTGCTCTTCACCACTTGAAAGCCCAGGTGATCCACGACCATGAAACCGCCGTCGCCGAAAAATATGTTGCCGACATAGTTCGCTCCGCGCATGCCGCCCAGGCCTTCGGGTGGCGTGGGCAAATTCCGCGTGTCGAAAGTGATCTGCGCATCACCGAAATCGAGCGTGCTTTGCTCGGTATTGGGCGTCTCCTGATCGTCCTTCCAGGCAAACTTCCCGCCGGTCGACGAAACCAGCGCGGGCCACCCGGTCCGTCCCAGCCCCCACGCGCAAATGTCCATTTCGTGCACTCCCTGGTTGCCGATATCGCCGTTGCCCGTGTCCCAGAACCAGTGCCAGTTGTATGCGAATTTGTTCTTGCTGTAAGGCTTCCATTGCGCCGGCCCGAGAAACTTATCCCAATCGAGACCCGGCGGCACCGCCTCGTCCGGCGTATGGCCGATCGAAAATCGCCGCCGGAAACACAGTCCGCGCGCGTGATATACCTGCCCGATTACGCCCTCCTGCAGCAACTGCATAGCGCGCATCTTGTGTCCTAGCGAACGGCTCTGCGAACCCACCTGCACCATCCGGTTGTATTTGCGCGACGCCTTCACCATCTGCTGGCCTTCGTAAATATTGTGGCAGGCGGGCTTTTCGACGTACACGTCCTTGCCGGCCTGGCATGCCCAGATCGTCGCAAGCGCGTGCCAGTGATTCGGCAGCGGCAGCGAGACCGCATCGATGTCTTTCGAGTCGAACAGCGCCCGCATGTCCGGATACTCTTTGGGCTGGTAGCCTTTCGATTTCTTGACCGTGGCCACCGCGCGCTCCCGAGCGCTCTGGTTGACGTCGCACAGAGCGGCAATACGCGCATCGGCGTCGAGCTCGGAATAGTATTCAATGTGGTCGGTGCCGCGGCCGCCTAGGCCGACAATCCCGACATTGATCCTGTCGTTCGCGCCAAGAATCGGAAACTGCGAAGTAGCAATGGCCGCGGCGGCGGCTTTCACGAACTCGCGTCTGGCTGGTTGCGCCTGCATCAGAAATCCTCCGGCGTCGGCCATTCTATCGCACCGGCAACTGCTCGATGCGGGCGATCGTGCGGCCCCGATGCAGCGTACTGATCCTTACATGTCATGGTCGGTTCTTCGGCGCTTGAGAATCCAGGCAAAAAATACTCGGCGGCCACGCACGCGAGGTCCGCGAAAATCACGGCCGCTAAGCCACTTGGCGTGACTGGACAAGAGTGGACACCCACCTGCTTGATGATCAATTGAGGAGATTGTACCTACGTCCCTCAACTCTACCCATCGGGAGGCTTCATGCGGAATGAAGAAAGCGTCAATCGAAAGCACGTCGCGGGCTTCCTGCTTGGATTAGGAATCGGCCTGGTTGTTGGTATCATCTTTCAACCGCGGTCGGACGATCCTCCGCCCCATCTCAAGGTCTCCGAGGGCGGCAAAGTCCCTCCCCGTTCGCGGTCGGAGCGTAATGCAGCCGTTGCCAAAGCCTCGGCTGCATCATGAGCAAGGCGCGCCGCCAGTTCCTCGCGGATTCATACTAGCCGCTCACGGCATGAGACATTCCGGCACACTACTGTGACAAAAGCTGATTACCGGTGAACATGTCCGGTGTAAGCGATAGTTAACCGTCCCAATTCAAATCAGTGGCTTGCGGTGGTCTGGGGCTTGGCACGCAAACTGTATATAGAAAGTAAGCCAGATCGCTGGCAGACTCGCAAACGCGTTTCGCAGACTGGGGACCGCCATGAGCTTCGAAGATTCATCGACCTCTATCGAGACCGAACAGGTCGCGGACGCCGTTCCAGCGCCCGCCAATGGTCCGAATCCCCAGCGTCTGCACGAGCGGCTTTCGGTCAACAGCCAGCTGCACATCTCCTGGCGGCAGGATGAGCGCAGCGCCCAGCGCTCGGTGCGTGCACGTGCTATCGATGTCAGCAAATTCGGCGTGCTGCTTGAGGCGGAATCCCCAATTCCAAGCGGGACCGTCGTGTCCGTGCAGTCGAGCAATTTCACGATGATCGGACGAGCGTCAGTACGCCATTGCGTCCCGAAGGGCCTGAACTACAGAATCGGCTTGTTCATGCCGGATCGTTTGACTCGCGGTATGTAAGCAGCGTCCCGCCAAAGCGCGAATATATTTCGTACCCGCCGCTCAATAGATCCGCCACCGACACAAATCCAGTTGTTCTGGCGCACTCGCTGTGGCGCGTGCATCCTCAAAAGGGCTACCATCATGGGGACCGCTACCGGAAGGGATGGTTGCGATGAACCCATGAAAGACAAGACCATCATCTGGCTTGCCGCCGGGGGCATAGTTTTCTGGCTGATCGCGCTCAAGCCCGCCATCCTGGAAGGCGCTTTTCACGAAATCAACAAAGTTGTAGACGCCATTCTCCGCCACTTTTGAGCGCGCGGGCTCCAGCGTAGACATAATAAAATTCCCGCTTCGCCTGCTTCTGTTTGTGTGTTGTATCACCATCCTTTGGTATCCAGGATGCTCCTTCTACCACCGAAGATCACCGTCGAAGCTTGAACCGGCCCTTGCGCCATCGATCCCCGGATGCTTCGAACGGAATCTTTGTGAAAGGAGTAAATAGCCATGAAAATACGAAATATTGCATTGACAGCAGGCGCATTCTTACTGGGTACGGTGGGCACTTTTGTCGCCCTACGGGCGCAGGGCCCAATGTATGACAAGGTTACCGTCGATCTGCCGTATTCTGTAACTGTACGCGACACCACACTACAACCCGGGCAATACGTAATTCAGCAGTTGCCGAGTGACAACAACAATCGCGTCGTGCAGATTTTCAGCAACGACGGCATGAAGCTCGAGACAGCTGTCATCACAGTCCCGGCTTTGGAAAATAGAACGCAAGACAAAACCGAGGTTGTGCTCCATCACATCGGGAACGACTATTACTTCGACAAAGTCTGGATTCAGGGAAAAGACTACGGCTACGAGTTCCCGCTGCCGAACGATGTCAAGTCGCGGGAAAATGAGAACCGCGCGCCTGTGACAGTGGGCGCGAGGTATGAAAGCGCGCCGGGCGAGAGTACCGCTACGGCCCAGCAATCACCTGCTACGCGGTCGGAAGCATCGGAATCTGCCTCGGCCCAGCAGCAGCCCACGACGAATCAACAGCCGTCCACAACTGAGTCGGCGGCTAATCAACCGTCAACCAGCCAGCCATCCGCGGCTGCTCGCGATCAGGAGCCCGAGGCCCAAATGCCGGCTGAAAGCGCCCGCGAAAATACGCCAAGTCAGGATAGCCAGCAGATGGCGCAGGCTCGGCCCCCGGCTACTCCTCCGAGCAACGATACATCTTCCACTACGCCTGACACTTCATCCCGCAATCGGGAAATGCCCAAGACCGCGTCCAACTGGCTCACCATGCTGCTGGCAGGCTTCGGGCTCTCAGCGACCGGTATTGCTCTTCGACGCGTTGTTACTGCGTAGGGCCCATTTCGGCGCACTAATAGCATGATGCCA
>DATLVQ010000683.1:0-2324 GCA_035577325.1 Bryobacteraceae bacterium
CCTGTTCTCGATTTTTGCGGCTATCGCGTTGCTGCTGGCTTCGGTCGGACTGTACGCAGTGGTCGCGCACTCGGTCAGCCAGCGGACGCGGGAGATCGGGCTGCGGATGGCCGTGGGGGGAACGGCTCGCGACATTGTCCAGCTGGTCTTCGCGCAGGGGCTGCGCCAGGTTGCGATTGGGTTGGTTATTGGGCTGATTGCCGCCTTCAGCGTTACACGTGTGCTGCGTGCAGTTCTGGTCGGCGTGTCACCGAGTGACCCGGTGACGTTCCTGGCTGTGGCGGTGGTTCTTATGCTAGCAGCCGTGCTCGGCTGCGCAATTCCGGCGCGCCGGGCGGTTCGCGTGGACCCGGTGGTGGCGTTGCGTTGCGATTAGGGCTCCCAAAGCCAAACATTAACATTCAGCAACTTACGTAACCGGATCCAGCTCTGCCAGCATCTTAGTGAGGTGCATCACAAATCCATCCGTCATTATCGGCCATTTTTTTGTGCCGCAGCCTTATTCTTGTTGACTTTCGTTTCGATCGGAATCGCGCAACAACAGGCGCCAGATTCCGGCATTTTGTCCACGCCAGCTCAATCGGATCAGGCAGATAGAGCGGTTATCCCGCAGGTGCAGGACAAGCGCATTATGGGCGTGCTACCGAATTACCGGACCGTGCAGGACACGGGGGACGTCGAGCCCATTCCAGGCCGGCGAAAGATGTGGATCGCCTCCAAGGATACCTTCGACTACCCAATCTGGCTGCTCGCGGCGGGTTTTGCCGGTCTTTATCAGCTCGAGAACGAAAATCCATCGTTCGGGCAGGGCGCCAAAGGGTACTTCCGGCGCTATGGGACTTCGCTGGCGGACCAGATGATGGGGAACATCCTGACCGAGGGCGCGTTTCCCGTGCTGCTGCATGAGGATCCGCGTTATTTCCGCCGCGGCACCGGTTCGATAAAGTCCAGGGTGTGGTACGCGGCGACGCGCATTCTGGTGACTCGCACTGACGCCGGCGCCAACCGATTCAACTTCTCAGAGCTGCTGGGCAACTCGATCGCGGTCGGCATTTCCAACTCTTACTATCCGCAGGATCGGAATGTCACCGACAATGTGAAGAAGCTGGGCCTGCAATTTGGCACCGATTCCTTTTCAAACGTGCTGAAAGAATTCTGGCCGGATATCAAGCAGCGATTCTTCGAGAAGCATCGCGAACAGCAGCCGTAGCGTTACGTCACTGGCTTGGCGGCCGGCTCCGCTTTGGCGGGGAGCAGAACTAACGCGGTCCTTGGGAACGCGAATTTGCGGCCCAATTCGTCGATTACATTTACCTGGCAAACATACTTGCCGGGCTTCAAATCTTTCAGCGGCGTTTGCAAGCGGAGCGGCAGGACGTTCTGGCGCTTGGCGTCGGCGCGGTTCACGCGCACCGCTTGCGTCTCGAGGACTTTGCGATCTCCGTCGTAGAGCGCGAGATCGGCGGCCACGCTCGCGAGGCGAACGTTCTGCGGCAGGTTTTCGGGCACCGACGGATCGTACACCTCGAGATAGACGTAGAGATCCTGGCCGGGCCGGAAGACTCGCGTCACGCTGGGCACGATTTTCTGGCCGGAGGCATCGACGAGCGGATTCTGCTCGATCAGCTTCTTGCTGTTCTTGATGCCGGCGTCCCGCTGGCTCCGCTGGTTGCTGAAGATGATGGAGCTGAAACGCAATGCGCTGCCCGAAGCGAGGTCGGGGATGGTGAAAGGCGTTTCGAATGTGCCGACCTTTCCCTCGCCATTCTCGCGCGCCACGAAACGCAGCGTGTACTTCCCCGGCGCGAGCGTGAGGCCGGTGTCGTACTGGATATGTTTCCGGGTGACCTGCCCGGCGGTGGCTTCGTCCAGCTTCAGCGGGATGGTATCGCGGACTACGGAGGCCACCTGTCCGTGGGCGTCGCGAACCTGGGCGGTGAAATCCAGTTCGGTGGCGGACTTCGCGCCTTTGTTGTGGAACGCCAGGGCCGAGCCTGGAATTTCGACTGAAACGGGCACGAAATATTTCGATTTATCCAGACGGAAGTAATCGATCTCGACGGCGATGGGCAGGTCGGTGATGGGGTTTTCGCTCTCAATGGCGCGCTGCAGCTGGGCTTCCTTGTCGCTCTCGCGCATCTTGGCAAACGTCGTGGCGGCGTAATAGCCCTGGCGATAATCTAGCTTGGCTTTCAGGGTGGCCAGCTTGGGCGCGAGCTTAATCTGAATCTTCCGGTAGCGGCCGTCTTGCGCCGAATTGGTGCTGGCGTAAGTCAGAATGTAGTAGCTGTTGATGTCTTTCTGGACCTGCGTCATACCGAGGG
>DATLVQ010000684.1:0-32531 GCA_035577325.1 Bryobacteraceae bacterium
GCCGGCTCAAGCCAGATCCAGCGGACTAAGAGAATAAGGAGCACCGCTGTAGCAACAACACCAACGGAGAGGGCGCCACGCACTCCTACCCTCTGGAGGGGTGCCAGTGAGATTCTACCGCCTTCTTCAGCGAGGATTTCCCGACCTTCGACAACCTTTAATTCGGCATCGCTCACGGGAGAACAATCTCTTGGAGGGGCTTGTCATTCTTGTCGACGATCCTGAGCTTCGTGTCTTTCTGCTGCCGCTGCTGCTTCTTCAGGTAGCTGTAGCTTGCGACTGCTCTGCGGATCACCTCAGCCTTTGTCGTGGCATCCGTGTTTTTGACAAGTTCTGAAAGCGTTTTGTCGAACTCATCGTCAATGTCAATGGTAAATCTAGGCATGCTTAAATTCTACTGCATATCTACTGCACGGTCAACGCCCTACAGCGCACGTTTGGGGAATGCTATTTCCAGGCCAAGCTCGATCTTGTGCGGTCCTTTCCGCAGAATTTTCAGTTCTAGATTTTGCTCTTTGAGGTCGTCGATCGCCTGGAAAAGGGGCAATTGTTCCGGTGCTCGACTAGGAGCTGGCGCACGGCGCTGCTTTTGCGTCGTCGAACACTCCCACAATTTCGTTTCGCCAGGCCGAGCGTTCGGGTCTTCAATACGAATGACCATCTCCCAAATGATAAAAACGGCCATGAGCACATCGGCTGCCGGAACCCTCCCGACCGCATACTGTTCGAGGGATTGACGGCTGATTCCGATCTCGGCGGCAGCAGCCTCCAGATTTCCCTTTCGCTTTCTTACGACCTCGGCGAAAGCCTCTTTTATCGACCGTCTGAATTTCTCTCTCGCATCCGGTCCGTTGATCATATCCTGCTCGCGCAATTTTACTTGCACACAGCTTCATATGCAAGTATAATTGCGCTATACTGCGCAAGAATTATTGCGCACCTCGTGTTGTTAGAATCAACGGGTGCAGGACGCCTGCCGCTTCCAAGGTGGCTGGCGGCGGCGGAACAGGAAAGGAGACCCTGGAATGCCAGCGAGTTACAGGAGCCGAAGCCAATATCTATCTCTAGCCCACTTTTCCCACGACCTCATCGCTTCGTTGTTCGATTACATCGATGCCAAACAACCAAACGCTGAGTTCTCTCGACGCCTGGCTGATGCACTGCAGTCACTTGAGGACGTAAAGAAAGGTGATCTATACAAGTTTGGGCAGAGGCAGAAGAGATCTGCTGCTCTCAGCACATCCGAACAAGTCCGTACGCTAAACGAGATTTGGTCCGAGCCGGAAATCGAACACGCCATTGACCTGATTCGGCGTCTGAAAGGCGAACCACAAAAACATCGGACAGCAGACGCCCAGAAGTTGATAAACCTATTCTCCAGACTCAGAGCTAAAGCACTGTGGAATTTCGAGCAGAGCGTACCACGACCTCCCGCCGAGCTGAGAGAGCCGATTCCCGCGCGCTAGAATCGCTTCTCCACGAAGCGGCGGCGCTGCTCGATCTTGTCGATTTTATTGAGAGCTATGTCCGCGAGCAAGATCAAACATACCGCTACAGTGCTGCGACACGCGATTTCTTTCAATGCATTCAAGAAAAGGCGCAGCAGAGACGGGAAGACGTCATCAGGATCGTGGATGGTGCGAGGCGCAGACCTGAGCGAATCGAGGCTCTTTATAGACCTGCCCTACCGCTCGCGCAAGCCGATTGGGCGCTCATTCACACATTCGTCAAACCCGCCGCCGATGCCCACAGTCTGAGCACGCCTGACCCTCTAATACGGTTCGCAGTGAATCAACTGCACAGCATTCCCGTCGCGAAAGAAGCGCAGATTGTGATGTCGCTAACTTCGGAACTGATGTACTTCCAGAAGGATACGTCGTCGGAGCTGTTTCCACCTGAGATCGGATTTGTAGAAATCCCATATTCACAGGGAACAAGTTTCTTCTCAAATATCAACATCTATCACGAGATTGGCCATTTCGTTTATCAGATGTTCTCTAAGAGTGGCGAAGCCAGTTTAGACCAGCTCGACGCAGCGATGGAGAAGGCTATAAAACAGCAAAAAAGTCTGCAGGAATTTGAGCCGTGGCAAAAAGCCGCTGAGCGGAAAGTCAGGCTGAAAGGAATACTCGAAAACTGGACCAAGGAAGTATTCTGCGATTTGTTTGCGGTACGACTCATCGGACCGGCCTTCACATTTGCTCTGATCGATCTCTATTGGATTATCGGCCTCATGCGGGCGGGGAATGAGAGACGATTCGATGAGGAACACCCTTCACCGGCCCTTCGGCTGAGGGAGCAACTGGCACAATTAACCAAAGAAGGATGGTGGCCTCGAATTGGCAAGTTTGATATCGAGCACGTAAAGCTCATCAGGCGGCTTTCGCGGATTAACAAAGACGAGTATGTCGTGGCAATCGATGAAGACAAGAGCGTCGGCCAGTCTCTATTGTCTGCGTTCTTATCAGTCCTGCCTACGATTCAAAGCGCAGTCCAACAGGCGACGAAACACATACCCCGAGGCGAATTTGCGAAAGATTCCGCCGTCTTTCAGAAAAAAATTGAGGATTGCCTATTGAACGGCACCGTGCCGTCATGGGCTGTTGACGAAGATCTGCTCCCGGGACCTGTGGCTATTATTAACACGGCGTACATCTTCCAACTTACTAAACTGGGAAATCTTATGGACAAGTTATCGGACACCGATCGCAACCTTCCAGCCGACCGAATGAAGTGGCGTCGCAAAGTGGAAGCATGGACAATGAAGGCACTTGAAGACTTTGAAATCCTCAAAGCCAAAGCGCGGTAGGCGGCCGCGAAGCACCGGCGTCTTCTCGCGAGAGGAATTGGACGCTCGGCTCAAGTTGCCGATTGGCCATCAGAAAAGCCTTGTAATCACGCCGCGCGTCCGGCCAGAGGATTTTGATGAGGACTCGGTCGATCTACGTCTCGGATGTTATTTCCTGCTGCCAAAACGATCCCCGGAACCGTACTTCGCGCCAGACAAAGAAACAGCCACTTCCCTCCACGTCAAGGTGCATGTCCCACTTGGAGAGTACCTCGTTATACCAGCGCATGAAACGGTTCTGGGAGCAACCCTTGAATTCATAAAACTACCATTTGACGCTTCCGGCGAGATCCTCACGAAGTCATCGGTTGCCCGCACATTCATCGTCGTCGAAACCGCACCGTGGATACACCCGGAGTACCGAGGCTGTCTCACCCTTGAGATTGCAAACGTGTCAAACACACCGGTCTTGCTGTATCCCGGGCGTCCAATAGGCCAGCTCGTCTTGCTGAAGGCTGCAAGGCGGCATAAGAAGTCGGCCAAGTTGAAAGGCAGCTATTTTGGTCCAGTCGCTCCAGAACCCCCGATCTTCAGGAACCCAGAAGACGAACTCTTTGATCTTGGCGCCGAGTTTGTCTCGGTCATCCGAAAGGATCAGTTGCGGAGGCGGTCAGTGGACTTCTCTTGTGGAGTAGGATAGGCAAGTCAGGACCGGCTGTCGCCCCCCTACACGTCCAGATTCCGCGCTTCGAGCGCGTTCTCTTCGATGAATTTGCGGCGGCTCTCGACGTCCTCGCCCATGAGCGTCGAGAAAATCTCTTCGCTTTCGACGGCGTCTTCCAGGCGCACTTTGAGGAGCGTGCGCTTCTCGGGATTCATGGTGGTTTCGGCAAGCTGCTCGGCGTTCATCTCGCCCAGGCCTTTGTAGCGCTGGACTGACGAGTCCTTCTTGCCCTCGTTCTTGACATAGCTCAACAGGTCGCGCCAGTTGCCGCGGGTTTCACGGCTTTCGCTTTTCACCACGGTGAACGGCGGCTCGTTGTAACGGCCGATATGCTTGGCCAGCGTGCGCAGGCGCTTGTATTCCGGCCGCGCCGCCAGCTCGATGCCGATGTGCCGCTCGGCGTTGGTGGAATCGTGGAATATGATGACCCAGGTGGAGTGTTCTTCGTCCTGCTTCAGCTCGGGCTTCACCTGCACGGTTTTCAGCTCGGCCATCACCTGCTCCAAGTTGGCGCGTTCGGCGAAATCGGCCCGCGTATCAATGTGCAGGCTGGGCATGGAGAGCACATCGACCACGCGCGCGTCGCGCAGCTTGCGCTCCACTTTGCTCGAGATCTGATCGTATTCGTCCAGGCTCATCAGAAAATTACGCAGCTCGCCGGCTTCGATGGTGGCCTTTGGGCCTTTGCCGTTCTTGCCGATCTCGAGTGTCAGGTTCTCCGTGGCGCGGCGCATGATCTCGCGCGTGAATTCCTTTTCGTCCTTGATGTACTTCTCGCTCTTGCCCTTCTTGATGCGGTAGAGCGGCGGCTGCGCGATGAACACGTTGCCGCGCAGGATCAGCTCCTGCATGTGGCGGAAGAAGAACGTCAGCAGCAGCGTGCGGATGTGCGAGCCGTCCACGTCGGCGTCGGTCATGATGATGATTTTTCCGTAGCGCAGCTTGGCGGCGTCGAAATCGTCTTTGCCGATGCCCGTGCCGATGGCGGTGATCAGGCACCGAATCTCCTCGTGGCCCAGCATCTTGTCATAGCGCGCTTTTTCGACGTTGAGGATTTTACCTTTGAGCGGCAGGATGGCCTGGAAGCGGCGGTCTCGACCTTGCTTGGCGGTGCCGCCGGCTGATTCACCCTCGACTAAGAACAGCTCGCAGCGCTCCGGGTCTTTCTCCTGGCAGTCGGCAAGCTTGCCTGGCAGGCCGCCCGAATCGAGCGCGCCCTTGCGCCGGGTCAGATCGCGCGCTTTGCGGGCGGCTTCGCGCGCCCGCGCCGCGTCGATGCACTTCGACACGATCTTGCGCATCACGGTCGAGTTCTTGTCGAAGTACTCGCCCAGATGCTCGTTGACGAATTGCACCATCTGGCCCTGTATATCGCTGTTCAACTTGCCTTTGGTCTGGCCTTCGAACTGCGGTTGCGGGAGCTTGACGCTGATGACGGCGGTAAGACCTTCGCGCACATCGTCGCCGGTGAGATTTTCTTTGACGTCCTTGAACAGCCCGGCCTGCTGGCCGTAGAAATTGATGGTGCGGGTGAGCGCGCTGCGGAATCCGCTCAGATGGGAGCCGCCATCCACTGTGTTGATGTTGTTGGCGAAGCTGAATAGATTCTCTGAGTATCCGTCGTTGTACTGCAGCGCCACTTCCATGGTCAGAATCCCGCCGTTTGGCAGTTCCTTCGCGCCTTCGAAATAGATCGGTTTCTCGTGCAGCACAGTCTTGCCGCGATTCAGGTGCTTGATGAATTCCGCGATGCCGCCGCTGTAAAGAAACTCGTGCGACTTTACGGGCTCCTCGCGCTCATCCATGAGCGTGATCTTGAGCCCCTTGTTCAGGAAGGCCAGTTCGCGCAAGCGCTGCGCCAGCGTGTCGTAGTTGAACTTGGTCGCCTCCATGATGGTGACATCGGGCTTGAAGGTGACGCGCGTGCCGGTCTTGCGGCCCGCTTTGCCGGTCTTTTGCAGCGGCCCCTTGGGGACGCCGCACGCGTACTCCTGCTGCCAGGTATAGCTAGGCCCGCTATCGCCCTCCGGCCGCCAGATTTCGAGTTCCAGGCGCTCGGAGAGCGCGTTGACGCAGCTAACACCAACGCCGTGGAGGCCGCCCGAAACTTTGTAGCTTTTTGAATCGAATTTCCCGCCCGCGTGGAGCTTGGTCATCACGACCTGCGCCGCGGAGACTCCCTCCTCCTCATGCATGTCGACCGGAATGCCGCGCCCGTTATCCACCACGGTCACGGAATTATCCATGTGGATCGTGACATCCACCTGCGTGGCATAGCCCGCTAAAGCCTCATCGACGGAGTTGTCGACGACTTCGTACACCAGATGGTGCAGACCCATCTCGCCGGTGGAACCGATATACATTGCGGGCCGGAGGCGCACCGCCTCCAGGCCTTCCAGCACCTTGATACTTGAGGAATCGTAAACTTCTACATCGTTGGCCATAGTTTCACTGTCAATTGCACGCAACCAAATCTACGCCTCTCAAAGAAACGTGGAATGACGCGTCAAATGCGCATGGGCATCACTACGTAGCGGTAGCGATTCTTGGGCTCTTCGGCTCCCGGCCGCATCTCGCCCGCGCTCTTCTGATCTTTCAAAGCAAATGAGACTTCGTCCCCTGTAATGGCGCGGAGAAAATCCAGCAGGTACTGCGCATTGAATCCAATCTCGAGATCCGGCCCCGCATACTCAGTGGGAACGCTTTCCTCGCTCTCTCCGGTTTCTACGGAGGAAGAGAAAATTTTGACCTCGCCTTGGGCGAATTGCACGCGAATGGCGCGCGAGCGCTCGTCCGCGAACTGGGAAACACGCTCGATAGCGGAACGGATCTCCTCTTTCTTCAGCTTGGCGATGTTCGTATTGTCCTTGGGCAGCACACGCTCGTAATCGGGGAAATTGCCTGTTAGCTTGCGCGTAATCAGGAGCCGCTCGCCAAAACTGAAAAATAGGTGATTGTCATCGCCGGCAAAGACAACCTTCGAATCCGCGCCGCTCTCTTCCGCCAGCTTCACAATCTCACCCATGGCCTTTTTGGGAATCAACGCACGAAAACTCTTCGCCGGGCCGCCATTGGCGCTCATGCCGCTCTCAACGTAAGCCAGCCGGTGCCCATCGGTGGCGACCATTGTCATTCCCTCGCCACTCAACAACAGCAACGCGCCGTTCAACGTAAACCGCGATTCTTCCATCGAGATCGCAAACGCCGTGCGTGAAATCATGGATGCCAGCAGCTTCACCGGGATCTCCGAAATCGACTCCGGCATCTGCGGAAGCTCGGGAAAGCTCTCACGCGACATGCCGGCTATCTTGGTTCGTGATCTCCCGCACGTAATACTCGCCCAGTGATTCTCCAGAAACTTCATGTTCAGATCGGCGTCCGGAAGCAGGCGCGTATAATCGAGCAGTTTCCTCGCAGGTATCGTTCCCGCGCCCTCTTTCTTCACCTTTGCCGGACACGAGCAGCGGATCCCCAGTTCCAAGTCCGTGGCGGTCAGAATGATCCGGTCGTCCTTCGCCTCAATCAAGACATTGGACAGGATCGGGATGGTGGTTTTTTTCTCCACCACACCTTGGGAGAGACCCAACTCCCGTACCAGATCAGTCTTGCTAACCGTGAATTCCATCGGGCGGAACTCCTCTTCTGAATGGCTTATAAAGATTCTTGCTTAGAAGAACCGTATTCATGGGGTCTGTCAAAATGTTGAATTCTACCTAAATTATACAAAATTCTGAGACTTGCCGTTCAAGATCGTTGTGGAAAGAGGGCTCGGAACCGTTCAAAAGGAAGGGTTGCCACCCGACTTGCACAGACATCCGCAGGAGGCAGTCGATACCCCTTGTGGAAAATAATAATAAGATCATTGTAATGAGTCCATTAGACTGTGTAGCAGCCTGTTTAAATCCGGGTCGGACTGGCGCAAACGCTCAATTTTGGTAATGGAGTGGATTACGGTGGTGTGATGCTTCCCCCCGAAGGCTCTGCCGATCTCGGGAAGCGAGGCCGTGGTGAGTTCTTTGACCAGATACATGGCCACCTGGCGAGGCACCACGATGGTCTTCGTGTTGCTCTTTTCCTTGAGCTGCGATTGCTTGATGCCGTACTTGTCGGCGACGGCTTTTTGAATGGCATCGATGGTCACGCGGCGGTCTTGCGCGTGCGTCAGATGCTTCAGCACCTGCTGCGCCATCGGCAGGTTGATAGGCGCGCTCGTCAGCGACGAGTAGGCCACCAGTTTGACCAGGGCGCCTTCTAATTCGCGGACGTTGGATTTCGTTTTGGTCGCAATGAACGTGCGCACATCCTCGGGCAGACGCAGGCCTTCGATCTCGGCCTTCTTGTCGAGGATGGCCATCTTAGTCTCGAGATCCGGCGGCTGAATGTCCGCCATGAGTCCCCATTCGAAGCGCGAGCGCAGGCGCTCGAGCAGGCCTGGGATGTCTTTGGGCGGCGAATCGCTCGAAATCACAATCTGCTTCTGGCTGTCGTGCAACTCGTTGAACGTATGGAAAAACTCTTCCTGCGTACGCTCTTTGTTACCGAGGAGCTGAATGTCGTCGATGAGCAGCACGTCTGCGGACCGGTAGCGCTGGCGCAGTTGCGGCATGCGCTCCAGACGGATGCCGGATACTACTTCATTGGTGAAGCGCTCGCTCGAAGTGTAGATAATTCGCATGCCCGCGCTGTTGGTCATAAGCGCCCGCCCAATCGCGTGCATCAGGTGCGTCTTTCCCATTCCCACGCCGCCGTACAGAAACAGCGGATTGTAGCTGCGGGATGGATGAGTGGCTACGGATCGCGCGGCAGCGTGCGCAAACTGATTGCACGCGCCCACCACGAATGTGTCGAAAGTGAATCGCGGGTTTAGCTGATTCACCGGTGATTCAGGCTCTCCTTCACGCTCTTGGCCAGGCGTGTCCTGCTGCTGCATATTGCTCATGGCTTCGTACAGTACGGCCTGGACAGGAAGATTGAGTTTGCGAATGATCGCGCCTACCTGGTTGGCATACTCCGTTTCCATCCACGCCTTGCTCTCCACGTTTGGAACGCTGACGCGCAGGATTCCGCCCGCAAGTTGCCCAAAGCTCGTTCGGCTGACCCAGTTCCGATAACTATCGGGGTTGAGAGCCGTCTCAAGTTGCTGTTTGATTTGTTCCCAAGGATTCATCTACAAAGTCTTGTGAGCCGCCCAGTCACAGCTTTTGCACAGCTTTTCCACAAGGCGCGGACCTTTGAACTTCGCGCTCGATCCAGGAATGGAAGGGAAGAAATTCTGTGTATTCTGTTCGGCTATGCCCCCGAACAGAAGAGACAGTCTAGCACAAGTCCGCAGGATGGATACAACATTATAAATCCTTTCCCCTGAAACGCTTCGGCGCTGTGAAGCATCTAGTAGGCAACAGGTTTGACACGTGCCGCGCAAGTGAAGGAAAATGAGGGTTTCTCAAAACGAGCGGGAGTAACTCAGTTGGTAGAGTGCGACCTTGCCAAGGTCGATGTCGCGGGTTCGAATCCCGTCTCCCGCTCCAGGCAAATCCTTCCCGGCACCAATATCTAGAATGGTTTTAGCCCTTATGCGCAAATTAACTTGGTGTTTCGTTTTGGCCGCTTTGGCGGCCGGCACGGTATTCGCACAGTACAAGAACGAGCCGGCGGGAGCACCGCCCGCTGAGCTCGCGCCGGCGATCAGCCAGGCGCTCGAGCAGCAGGGTACGAAGATTACGGGGAGCAACGGAGTGTTCTGCGAAGTCTGGTTCCGAACATCTCTGCCATCCGGTCCAAAGTCTTCTGAAGAAAGTGTGACCCTGCCAACAATTCCGCACGGCGCGCTCATAGGCGCGATCCGCTTCCCCGCCCAGGGCGCCGACCGGCGCGGCCAGCCGATCAAACCCGGTGTCTACACGCTTCGCTACAGCTTGCAGCCGCTGAACGGCGATCACCTCGGTGTTTCGCCGCAGCGCGATTTTCTGGTGATGGTTCCCGCCGCCGATGATAAAGACCTCAACGCCACTCCCAATTTCGATGCTCTTATGGCCATGAGCCGTAAGGCTTCAGGGACGCCGCATCCGGCGGTGCTGAGCATGTGGGGCGCGGGGGCGAGTGATCCTGCAGGCTTCGCCAAACAGGGCGAGAACGACTGGGTGCTGACCAAGAAAATCGGTGATACCACCGTCTCCGTGATTCTTGTCGGTAAAGTAGAGGGCTGAGATTGCGTGAGCGCGCTTCCTGATGTCGCCGAGCTGGCGCGGTTGGAGCAGGCCAGTGCTCCCGCGCTGGTCGAGTGGGCGCTGGTCGAGTTTGGCAGCTCGCTCGCCATCGCCACCGCGTTTCAGGCGGAAGGCATGGTCATCGTCGATATGGCGGCGCGCATCTCGCCCGCGGTTCGCGTATTCACCCTCGACACGGGACGCCTTCCTGAAGAAACCTACAATATGATCGAGACCGTGCGCGAGCGTTACGGCATTACGATCGAAACCGTGGCTCCGGACACCGGCGAGGTCGAAGCCATGGTAAGTCTGCACGGTCCCAACCTGTTCTATCGCGATGTCGCGCTGCGGAATCTTTGCTGCGAGGTGCGCAAAGTGCGGCCGATCGAGCGTAAGCTGCGCGAATTGAAAGCCTGGATGGTGGGATTGCGGCGCGGGCAGAGCGATGCGCGCGCAGATGTCCGCAAGATCGAAGAGATCGAAGGCAGATTGAAGCTCAGTCCGCTGGCCGACTGGAATGCCGCCGATGTCAGCGAGTACATTCGCGCGCACGACGTGCCCATGCATCCGCTTTACGCCGCCGGTTACCGGAGCATCGGCTGCGCGCCTTGCACGCGCGCGGTCGCGCCAGGCGAAGATGAACGCGCGGGTCGCTGGTGGTGGGAGCTCGACGCCGCAAATAAGGAGTGCGGGATCCATTTCACGCCGGAAGGAAAAGCGGAACGAAAACTCGATGTGCTGGTAAGTGAGGTTCTCGAGGCGCGACGGGCTTGACACAAAATTCTTTCTCCCACCAGGGCTTCACGCTTTGGTTTACCGGACTCTCCGGCGCGGGCAAAAGCACCATCTCGACCATCATCGAGCAACGGCTGCGCAATGCCGGGGCCAAGGTCGAAGTGCTCGACGGCGACGTGGTCCGCGAAAATCTCTCGAAGGGGCTCGGCTTTAGCAAGGAAGACCGCGACATCAACATCCGCCGCATCGGATTTGTCTGCGACCTCCTCTCGCGCAACGGCGTCATCGCGCTGGTGGCGGCGATTTCTCCATATCGCGCGGTGCGCGAAGAGATCCGCGCGCGCATACCGAATTTTGTCGAGATCTATGTGGAGTGCCCGCTCGAAGTGGTGGCGAACCGCGACGTGAAGGGCTTGTACAAGAGAGCCATGGCGGGCGAGATTCCGCAATTCACCGGCGTCACCGATCCTTACGAACCGCCCCTTCACCCCGAAGTCGTCGTGCGTTCCGATGCCGAGACAGCTGAACAGAGTGCCGATAAAGTCTGGGCTAAACTGAAATCTCTGGGGCTGATTTCTTTCTGATCGACCTTCACACTCATACCAACGAATCTGATGGGACCTATGGCGCCGCGGAGCTGGTGAATGCCGCGGTATCGGCGGGCCTCGAGGCTCTGGCCGTCACGGATCACGATACGCTCGCCGGTTACGACGGCGCGGAACCGGTGGCGCGCGCGGCGGGGCTCGATCTCATCTGCGGTATCGAATTTTCCACCCGCTTCCACGGCCGCTCGGTGCATCTGCTCGGATATTTCGTGCATTCGCCGCCCGCCAGCGAGTTTCGCGAATGGCTTCATGGGCTGCAGGAATCGCGCCGCGACCGTAACCTGCGCTTAATCGAACGCCTTCGCTCGCTCGGAGTCGAGATCTCACTCGAAGAAGTGCAGGCCAAGGGACGCAGCATGACCGGGCGCCCGCACTTCGCCAGAGTGCTGATGGAGAAAGGCTACGTAGCGACCATCGACGAGGCGTTCCGGCAATATCTGGACGAGTCCGCCAAGGGCTACGTGCAGCGCCAGGAAGTGCCCATGCACGAAGCTATCGCGCGCGTGAAGAAGGCCGGCGGCATCACGTCGCTCGCGCACCCCGTCCGCCTGAGCCGGCGCTTGGAACGTGGCGACGGACATAGCGGGCACGACGACCTGGACGAGTGGGTGGCAGAGCTGCGTGAAATGGGTTTAAGCGCACTCGAAGTGTTTCATAGCGACCACCGGCCGCCAGATGTTACGCGCTTCCAGGCCATGGCGCGGCGTTTTGATCTTGCTGTGACGGGCGGCTCCGATTTTCACGGCGCCAATAAGCCGCGCATCGAACTGGGCCGCGGTTTTGAGGGCAACCTCGATGTCCCGCGCTCGGTGCTCGATCGTTTACGGGC
The DNA here is from genome assembly GCA_035577325.1 of Bryobacteraceae bacterium. Lineage (GTDB taxonomy): Bacteria > Acidobacteriota > Terriglobia > Bryobacterales > Bryobacteraceae > QHXW01. The sequence continues at coordinate 11,888 of DATLVQ010000684.1, forward strand.
GATGTAGCGCGCGCACGACCGCCGCGTGACCGTCGACCGTGAGCGCCGTGCCCGGCTCGGCCAGCTCGCGGCGCACGTACGCCAAGCCGACCACTTTACCGAGTGCCGGCGAGAAGGCGGCCGAGGTCATCTTGCCGGCGTTTTCTTCTCCCTGAAACAGTCGTGTATCGGGCGCGGGGACTTCAGTCGCATCGATCTCCACGCCGGCAAGCAGACGGTGCACCAGGCCGCGCGAGCGCACGCGCTCGACAATCTCCTGACCAATGTAACAACCCTTGTTGAAATTCACGGCATGCATCTGCTGCGTTTCTTGCGAGAGCGTGGTTGTGAAAATGTCTTCGCCGAATCGCGGCTGGAAATGTTCCAGGCGCACGACGCGCGCGGCGTCCGGGCCGGCTTCGCGGGCGCCGGCATTTTGCAGCAGCTCCATAACGCGCGGCTTCTGATCCGTGGGAATAAAAAAGCGGAGGTCACGAGCGCCGGTGAAGCTCACGCGCGCAACTATGACATTGTTCCACGCCGTATGCGCCCACAGTTTTTCGGAAACCGGTGTACCCATGCGCTCGGCGAGCGCCAGCGCTTCCGGCCCTTCGAGATCGACCGTGGCGATGCGGTCCGTGGCGTCATCGAGCGTCACGTCGTCGGCGATGATGAACTTGTCGAGGTGCTCGAGCAGCGTCGCGCGCGTTTCCGGTTCGACATCCAGCAGAAAATCATCCTGCCGGCAAAACACGTTGGCGTCGGCAAGAATGCGGCCCTGCGCGTTGAGAAAAAATGCGTAGCATCCTTCGCCCGGCTGCAGCTGCTGGATCTGGTTGGTGGTCATGGCGTGCAGCAGGCGCGCGCGATCCTCGCCGGTGACGACGATCTTGCCGCGGCCGGAGAGATCGAGCCAAGCCGCGGTGGAACGCAACGCATCGTAACCGGCTAGCGTGACGGCCGGCCGATTTGGGGAAGTGGTTTCCATACTTCGACGGGATATGCCCGTCCTGCTTTTAGTGTAAGTGAAGCTGGCGCAGCACGGCGGAGATGGCGATGATGATTACGCCTGAGATCGCGATGCCGGTCATCTGACGCGCCCGTTTTGGATTTTTCGGTTTCACAATGAGAAGCCCGACGACGAACACGTGCAGCACCAGAAGCAGCTTCGTGCCCAGCAGCGATTGATAGAGAGGTCCGCGGCCGAGATTCGTGACCATGTTGTAAATGCCCGTGCCCGTCAGCAGCAGCATCGCCAGATAAAGCAACGAGCGGTAGCGCGCGGCCATGGCGTCACCGAGCGAGTCCTGCTGATCCGCCGGCAGCGACGCGAGCGCGGGCACGATCACCAGGCGGGCGTAAAGCACGCCGCCAATCAGCATCACTACCGAAGTGATGTGCATCCACCGCATGAGTACGTTGAGCGCGTCTGTCATACCGACGAGTATACAATTCAGTCATGATCCACGAGATCCTGCGTGTGGGCGTGCTGCAGTGCAACTGCTCGATTTTCGGCGACGAGCAGACGCGCGAGGCCATCGTGATCGATCCCGGCGACAACATTCCCGAGGTTCTCGAAATCGTAAAGCGCCACGGGCTCGCCGTCAAAGCCATCGTCATCACCCACGCGCACATCGATCACATCGGCGGCGCCCACCAGCTGCGGGCGGCCACCGGTGCGCCGGTTTACATGAATCCGAACGACGCCCTCCTGCGCGACATGCTCGACGTGCAGGCCGGCTGGCTGGGTGTGGAGACGCCCGAAAAGGTTACCATCGATACTCCGGTGCGCGAAGGCGACAAGCTGACGTTGGGCACGGTGGAATTTGCCGTGCTCGATACGCCCGGCCACACGCAAGGCAGCATCAGCCTGTGGATTCCCGCGGAGAACAAGCTCATTGCCGGCGACACGCTCTTTCGCGACAGCATCGGTCGCACGGATTTACCCGGCGGCGACGGGCGCCAGATTCTGCGCTCCATTCACGACAAGCTGCTGCCCCTGCCGGATGAGACGATCGTAATTCCGGGCCACGGCGAGTCGACCACCATCGGACGCGAGAAGCAGTTCAATTATTTTCTGCAGGGGCTTTCGCGTTCTTAATCTCGGTCATCACGCCGGAGATCAGTTCCTTGGCGTCGGTGATGGCCTTGGTGATCAACTGCACATCCATCGCCGGTTTGCCCGGATGCCGCGCGCTGTGGCAATAGACGCCGTGCTGGCCTACCAGCACCAGGGCGTCAGTCAGCACGTCAAGCGTGACCGCAAGCTGCCCGCGCGCCTTGCCCATCATGAATTGGTGTTTCTCGAGCTCGTCGCGCCGCTCGTCGTAGACGCTCATGCCTTCATTGTAGCGGCGGCAGTCAGCGCAGAATGCCGTGCTTCTTCAAGAACGGCCAGATGCTCTGCTCATAGATCTCGTCCTCCTTCGCTTTCGGAAAACCGTGTTGGCCTCCGGGAACGCTCACCAGCTCGGCATCGTCGCCGGCATCGCGCAGAGCTTTGGTGAGCTTCACGCCGTGTTCGTAGGGGACGGTATCGTCGGCATCGCCATGAATCGTGAGGATCGGCGGCAGGCCTCGGCGAACGTACGTCATCGGCGAAACGCGCCGCGCCAGTTCGAGGCGGCCCTTCTGGTCGGGCACCCAGGTCACGGCGTAGTCCTGCATGTGCGGACCGCTCAGCTGGTCGCCGACGTCGGTGATGCCGTAGAAGTTCACGACCGCTGCTACTTTAGCGGGCGGGCCGAGCTTGGCCGAGCCGGGCGTCATCCCCACCATCAGGGATAGATGGCCGCCCGCGGAACCTCCGGTCACCACGATACGTTTCGTGTCCACACGATATTTCTTGGCGTTGCTATCGAACCAGCGCGCGGCATTCAGCACGTCCGTGACAGCCGCGGGCGCCGGCGCTACCTTCGCCAGGCGGTACTCGACGCTGGTGCACACGAAGCCCTTCTCGACGTATCGCGAACACACCCGCACGCCGTAATCGTCTTTACTGCCTTCCACCCAGCCACCGCCGTGAATAACGATGACGCCGGGCCGTTTCTGATCGGACGCCGCCTTGGGCTGGTAAACATCCAGCAGGGTTTCTTTGTACTCGCCGTACGGAATATTGGCTTCCACCGCGACGGACTCGGGCATGGTTGGCTTGGCATCCTGAGCCACCAGGGGAAGGCTCAGCGCCGTAACAAGCGCGACCGCATGAAGCTGGACCATGTTGGACAGTATATTAGAAGGACAACATGCTGATTGAACGGTTGTGTCTCACCCTGCTTGCCGGTACTGCGCTGGCTCTCGCGGACGGGCCTGGCGTCATCCAGAGCCATCGCGCCGCCGCGGACTTCGCCCTGACCGCCGATCCGGACGCCGCGCCATGGAAGAGCGTCAGCGGAATTTTCATGGACCACGGTCCTAAAGGGGAGACTGTCCCCGGCCATCGCACCGAAGTGCGCTCGCGCTGGACCAAAGACAACGTCTATTTCCTGTTCGTCTGCCCGTATGAAGCGCTGCACCTGCATCCGAACCCGCGCCAGACGAGCGAGACCAACCAGCTTTGGGATTGGGACGTGGCGGAAGTTTTCGTAGGCACGGATTTTGCGCGCATCCGCGAGTACAAAGAGTTTGAGATGTCGCCCCAAGGCGAATGGGTTGACCTGGATATCGATCGCGATCACCCGCTGCCCGAGGGCGGCTGGCTCTGGAACTCGGGCTTCGCCGTGAAGGCGCGCGTGGATGCCGCAAAGAAAATCTGGTATGGCGAGATGCGCATTCCGGTGAAAAGCATCGACGCACGCTCACCGGCCGTGGGCCTCGAGATGCGCATCAACTTCTACCGCTGCCAGGGAGCGGACCCGCACCGCAAGTACATCGCCTGGCAGCCCACGCATGCCGAAACGTTTCACGTCCCCGAAGCGTTCGGACGCATGAGGCTGGCGGAGTAATGGGCGGAGAAGCAGTTAAATCGCTGCGCATCTCCCAGGTGGGATTGCGCGGCGTCGTGGGCGGCGGTTTGACGGCGGCGCACGTGCTTGATTTCGCCTCCGCGTTCGGCACGTTTCTTGAGCCGGGCAAAGCCGTGATCGTTGGCCGCGACCCGCGCGCCAGTGGCATCATGATCCGCGAAGGCGTGGTGGCGGGGCTGCTGGCCTGCGGAAGAAATGTGATCGATCTCGGCATCGCGCCCAGTCCCGTGATCCAGCACGCCATTCGACGCATGGACGCGGCCGGCGGCATCTCCATCGGCGCCAGCCACAATGCCGCCGAATGGAACGCGCTGAAATTTTTCGGGCATAACGCCATTTATCTTTCGAGCGCGGAAGCCAATGAGCTGCTGGACATCTATCACTTGCGGAACTTCAGCTTCGTCGAATGGAACAAAATCGGCAAGCTGAACAAGGATGCCAACGCGCTCGATCCCTACCTGGACGAGCTGGCGGCGGTTTTCGATTTCAACGCCTTGCGCCAGTTTCGCGTGGTTGTCGACTGTTGCAGCGGAACCTCGTCGCTGATTCTGCGGCGCATGAATGAGCGCTTCGGTTTCAGCTTCATCCTGATCAACGAAAAAATGCAGGGCGTGGCGTTTGCGCATGAGCCGGCCACGAATAAAGACATGGTGGGCTTGCAGCTCGCGCCGCTGATGCTGCCGCTGGGCGCCGATGCGGGCTTTCTATTCGATGCCGATTCCGACCGTGTGGCCCTGGCCACCGAGGATGGCGTCGCGGTGTCGGAGGAAATGGTGCTGCCCCTGCTGGCCGATTATCAACTGCCGCGCGGTGGGGGCAAGCTCATCATCACCAATGTCTCAACCACGGCGCTGGTGGATGAGATCGCCGCGCGCCACGGCGGCGAAGTTGTGCGCGTGGCCGTGGGGCGGCAGGCGGCCATTGACGCCCTCTCGATCTACCGGCCGGAGCAGATCGCGCTCGCCGGCGAAGGCACCGGCGCCATCATGATGCCGCAATTCCGCTTCGTCTACGACGGCATCGCGTCCATGCTGGCCGTGCTTTCTATGATGCGCGAACGGGGCCGGAAGCTTTCCGGGATCATTAGCGCCTATCCAAAATATTCCATCCTGAAAGGACAAGTGCCGCTGGTGACACATCGCATACCGGCGTTACTCGCCGCGCTGCGCGAGACTTACACCGATGGCCGCGCCAGCGTGGTCGACGGGTTGCGCGTGGACTGGCCGGATCGCTGGTTTCACGTGCGCGTCAGCCAGACCGAGCCGGTGGTGCGCATTATCAGCGAGCAGCGCGGCGAGGCACCGCGCGAATTACACGGCGCTGTGATGGAGCAGGTGAGGAGCTTCGCATAAATGCCGCGGCGCGAGCATCTGCTGAAAATCGGCGTAGCTGGCATTCGCGGCGTGGTGGGCGAATTCCTCACGCCGGCGCTGGCATGTTCCTTCGCGCAGGCGTTCGGAACTTACGTGGGCGGCGGGCGAGTCGTGGTGGGACGGGACACGCGCGCTTCGGGCGAGATGCTCACCCATGCGGTGGCCTGCGGCTTGCTGGCAGCGGGCTGTGAGGTCGTCGAAACGGGCATTCTGCCCACGCCCACGATTCAGATGTATGTCGCGGCCACGCGCGCGCAGGGTGGCATCGCCGTCACCGCCTCTCACAATCCGCCGGAATATAACGCGCTGAAGCTTTTCAATGCGCAGGGGCTGTTTTTCAATAATTACGAGCGCGCGGAGCTGCTGGATCTCTATCACCAGAGCGATTTCCACCAGGCCACCAATGAAGAGATGCGGCGTGTGATCGCGGATTACGACTCGGCGCCCAAGCTGCATTTCCGCAAAGTGCTGGCGCACGTGGATGCGGACCGCATCCGCCGGCGTAAATTTCGCGTGGCGCTCGATGCCGTGAATGGCGCGGGCGCGGTCACCACGCCCGGATTTCTGCGCGATGTGCTGGCCTGCGACCTGGAAGCCATCGCCGTCGATCCCACGAAACCGTTTCCGCGTGAGGCCGAGCCGCGCCCCGAAGTGCTGGGCGAGATCGCGGAGTTGGTGCGCCGCTGCCATCGCGACATCGGATTCGCGCAGGACCCCGATGGCGACCGCCTGGCGGTAATCGACGAGACCGGCTTCGTGTTGGATAATGACGACGTTCTGGCGCTTGCCGTAGACGCCGCGCTGCGCCGCCTGCCCGGCGATGTCGTCGTGAATCTCACGACATCGTCCGTGATCGACGATGTGGCGGCGGCGCACGGCCGGCGCGTGTATCGAACCCCGGTGGGCGAAGCCAATGTCGTCGAAACCATGCAGGCCGTGAACGCCGTGATCGGCGGTGAGGGCTCAAATGGCGGCATCATTTTCCCGGCGGTGCATCTTTGCCGGGACAGCTACACCGGCATGGCCTTTCTGCTCGACCGCATGGCCGAAACCGGGGAAACAATCTCGACGCTGGCCGGACGTCTGCCGAAGTATTTCCGCCGTTATGGAAAAGTGGCGTTCCAGCATGGGCGCCTTGGCCCGCTGATGCAGAGCCTGGAAGCGCGTTTCCCGGCGGCGCAGAAGGACCGCACCGATGGCCTCAAACTGCTGATGCCCGAAGGCTGGATTCACGTGCGCGCATCCAACACCGAGCCGCTGCTGCGCGTGGCGGCGGAGGCGAAAAGCGAGCTGCAGGTCGAGAAGCTCTACGGCGAGGTGCTGGCCCTGTTCGGCTAGGTCCCCCACAAGCGGCAGCGTGCATTGTCCCGCCGCTGTTTTTCACGTTACCTTTTCGCCGCAGCATAGTATAAAGTACATGCAAAACTTCGTGGCCGATCTGCGCTTTGCCCTCCGTACGTTTGTCAGGTCCCCGGTTTTTACCACCGTGGCGGTACTCTCGCTGGCGCTCGGCATCGGCGCCAACACCGCAATCTTCACAGTGGTGAATGCCGTTCTCCTGCGGCCCTTGCCGTTCCCGGAACCGGACCGCCTCGTCCAACTATGGGAATCGCAGCCTACGAAAGGATATTCACGAAACGTCGTCAATCCCATCAACTTTCTCGATTGGCGCGAACGTACGCGCAGCTTTGAAGGCATGGCCGCCGTGGTTGGCCTGACGACCAATCTGACGGGGCTCGGCGATCCCCTGGCGCTCGAGGGCATGCAGGTTTCGCCGGAGTTCTTCTCGATCCTCCAAGTCTCTCCCACGCTGGGCCGCGCTTTCATTTCGGCGGAAGGCTTACCCGGTCAGGAACACGTGGCTGTCCTGAGTTTCGGTCTGTGGCAGTCCCGGTTTGGGGGCGATCCCGCCGTCATTGGCCGCAAGATCATGGTGGACGGCGCGCCCAGCACGATCGTCGGCGTCATGCCCCTGGGATTTTCGCTGCCCAAGCACAATGCCGAAATCTGGACGCCGATTCCCATTGTGCGCTCGAAAGATTGGGAAGGTGGCCGTTTCTTGGAAGTGATCGCGCGTCTCAAGCGCGGTGTCACTCTGGGCCAGGCGCGGAGGGACCTGAGCGCAGTGGCGCAGCAGATCGCGGTCGAGCGCCCTGCCATGGACAAGGGGTGGAGCGCCGAAGCGTTCCCCATGCTCGCGGACGCAACGGAGAACGTGCGCTTGCCCTTGCTGATCTTACTGGCCGCTGTCGGCTTGGTCCTTTTGATTGCGTGCGCGAATGTGGCTAATCTGCTGTTAATGCGCGCCGCGGGCCGCCTGCGCGAAATCGCGATTCGCGCGGCGCTCGGGGCAAGCCGCGGAAGGTTGCTGCGGCAGCTACTGTCCGAAAGTCTTATGCTCGCCTTCATCGCCTGTGCGGCTGGTTTAGCGTTAGCCTACGCCGGGGTAAAGGCTTTGCTTTCCCTGATTCCGCCGCAAAACCAGCTTCCCCGCATGGACGCGATCCACATGGACGCCTGGGTGCTGCTGTTCGCGGCCGGCATGTCGATCGCCAGCGCCGTCATCTTCGGCATTGTTCCCGCGTTGCAGATTTCGCAACTCGGTCCACAAGAGGCGCTTCAGGCAGGCGCCGTCCGAACCGCCTCCACAAGCATGTTGCGGCAGGCGCTGGTTGTTGCAGAGGTAGGGCTCTCGCTCATTCTGCTGGCCGGCGCGGGGCTGATGCTGCGCAGCTTTCACCGGCTCGTGTCGGTGCATCCGGGCTTTGAGACCCAGCACATCCTCACGATGACCATGTTCACCTCGCCAGCAAAGTACAGCGATGACCGCAAACGCGCCGCCTATTTCGCGAACCTGCTGGATCGAGTCCGCGAAGTGCCCGGAGTGCGGGCTGCCGGATCCATCCACTTTCTGCCTCTCGAAGGGCTGGAATCTGGATCCTGCTTCTCCCGTGCGGATGAGCCGACCCCGGAACCTGCCTCAGCCCCGAGCGCCGGTTTTCTGGTCGTCAGCTCGGGTTACTTTGAAGCCATGGGGACCCCGCTCGTGAGCGGCCGGACTTTTGACACCCATGATGGCTTCGGCGGGCCCAGCGTCATCATGGTGAACCAGGAATTCGTGAGACGATTCCTCGCCGGCCGCAACCCGGTCGGACAGAAACTGAACGTTTGCTGGACCGTGAAAAATCCAGCCGAAATCGTGGGCGTGGTCGCCGACGCGCGCCAGACTGAACTCCACACGGCGCCACGGCCGACGATTTTCATAAATAATCTGCAGGCCCCGATGTATTTCGCGGCGCTTGCAGTGCGAACCGCGGGCGATCCCGGCCGAATGGCTCGCGCGATAGCGGCCGCCGTTCACCGAGTCGATCCCGACCAGCCCGTCACTCATTTTCAAACCATGGACCAGGTGTTTTCCAATTCCGTCGCCCAGCCCAGGCTGCAGCTGGTGCTGTTGCTGGTGTTCGGCGCGCTCGCCGGCCTGCTGGCCGCGGTCGGCATTTATGGCGTAGTCGCCTATTCAGTAGCGCGGCGCACGCGCGAGATCGGCATTCGCGTAGCGCTGGGCGCTCAGCGCGCGGACGTGGCCCGGATGGTGCTGCGTGAAGGCGCGGTTTTGGCTGCGGCGGGGATCGGCATCGGATTGGCGGGAGCGCTGGCCCTGACCCGCGTGCTGCGCTCGCTGCTCTTCGAGACGTCCCCCAATGACCCGGCCACCCTCGCATCCGTGTCGGCAGCCATGCTGCTCCTGGTTCTGCTCGCGACACTGATTCCCGCCCGGCGCGCGACAAAAGTGAATCCGATCACAGCCTTGCGGTACGAATAATTCAGGGTGTACGAGCCGGTGCGTCATTCGCCGAACCCGGCCGACTTTTTCCACGTAACCTTTTCACAGGACGACAGTATAAAGGGACATGCGAAACCTCGTCGGCGATCTGCGCTTTGCTCTCCGAACATTGGCCAAGTCCCCCGTATTTACGGGCGTGGCGGTCCTTTCGCTGGCGCTCGGCATCGGCGCGAATACGGCGATCTTCAGCCTGCTGGATCAGATCCTGCTGCGGCTGCTGCCGGTGAAACACCCGGAACAGCTCGTGCTGCTCACCATGCGCGGATCGCACTATGGCAGCAACTGGGGCGGTAACGCGATCTCTTATCCGATGTACCGCGATTTCAAAGACCACAATGAGGTTTTCTCCGGCATGTTCTGCCGTTTCCCGCTCGACACCAGCCTCACGTTCGAGAACCAGACCGAGCGCGTGCAAGCGGAGCTGGTATCGGGAACCTACTTTTCCCTGCTGGGTGTCGGGACTGCAATTGGACGCACCATCACGCCGGATGACGATCGCACGCAGAGCGGCCATCCCCTGGTGGTTCTGAGCTACGACTTTTGGAAAACGCGCTTTGCCGGAGATCCGCGAATTGTCGGCAAGAAAGTCATCGTCAACGGCAACAACATGACGATCGTCGGAGTTGCACAGGCCGGATTTGATGGCGTCGAACTCGGCAACGCCACGAAAATTTTCGTGCCCGTGATGATGGAGCCGGACCTGCTGCCGCTCAACAAAGAGTTTCTGAAGAACCGCCGTCAACGCTGGGTCAACGCATTCGGGCGATTGAAGCCGGGCATCACGGCTGCCCGCGCCAAAGCATCGCTCCAGCCCTACATGCACTCCATGCTGGAACTGGAGGTGCGGGAGCCGGCCTTCCGCAACGCCTCCGCCTTCTCGCGGCAGGAGTTTCTGAAATGCACCATCGATGTCCTTCCGGGATCGCAAGGCCGCTCATACTTCCGTGAGCAACTGGCCACGCCGCTGTGGGTGCTGATGGCGATCACCGGGACGGTATTGTTAATCGCCTGCGCCAATCTTGCCAACCTGCTGCTGGCGCGCGCCGCCGGACGCCAGAAAGAAATCGCCGTGCGCCTCGCCCTGGGCGCGGGCGCGCGCCGGATCATCGTCCAGCTGCTCACTGAAAGTCTGCTGCTGGCTTTGCTGGGCGGCATGGCCGGAGTAGCACTCGCGTTTTGGGCCGACAAGCTGCTGATGGCCTCTTATCTTCCGTCGGATTCACGAGGGCTGAAGATTTCCACCGCGCCGGACCTTCGCATCCTGGCGTTCAGCCTCGGCGTGACCGTCCTGACCGGAATCCTCTTTGGACTCGCCCCGGCGTTGCGGGCATCCCGGCCGAATGTTGCTTCCACGCTCAAAGATCAGGCCGGCGCGGTGCTCGGCGGCGCCAACGTTGGATTGCGGAAGGCGCTGGTCGTCGCGCAAGTCACGCTCTCTCTGCTGCTGCTGATCGGCGCCGGTTTGTTTTTGAAGAGCCTGAACAATCTGCGCAATCTTGGACCGGGATTTCCAGTGGAGCGTCTGATTGGGTTCAGCCTGGATCCCGCGCTCAACGGCTACAAGCCGGACCGCGCCAAGCTCTTTTATCAGCGCCTCACCGACAGCTTGACCGCTCTGCCAGGCGTGCAATCGGTGGGCCTCGCCGCTGTGCGGATTCTTGAAGGCAACGAGTGGGACAGTTCGGTGACCGTGGAAGGCTACACGCCTCCGGGGGCCGGCGATCATCCCCAGCCGTACATGAATCAGATCAGCCCGAATTACTTCGCCACGCTCAATGTCCCGTTCGTCGCCGGCCGGGATTTCACGATACAAGACAACCAGGAATTGAAGCATGGCGATCACGCCGATCCGTCCGAGGACTGGTGGGCGCCCGACAAGGTCATCGTCAACCAGACCTTCGTCAAGCGTTACTTTGCCGGCCGCAACCCGATCGGCCGCCACATCGGCTTCGGCATCGATCCAGGAACCAAAACCGACATGGAGATCATCGGCGTGGTGAAGGACATCAAGTACACCAACCTGCGCGACGAGATCCCCGAGCAGGCCTACGTGCCGTATCTTGCCAGCCGTTACGTCACCGCCATGACCGTTTACCTGCGCACCACGCTCGATCCCAACCAATTGTTCCCTGCGGTGCGCGCCAGAGTACGCGAGCTGGATCCCAACATTCCGGTTTACGCCATGCGGACGACGGAGGAGCAGATCAGCAATTCGCTCACTACCGAGCGGCTGGTCGCGAGTCTTTCGGCGGTGTTTGGGTTTCTGGCGACGCTGCTGGCCACCATCGGACTATACGGCGTGATGGCGTATACAGTGGCGCGTCGCACGCGCGAGATCGGCATTCGCATGGCGCTCGGCGCAGGTGGGCCGAGCGTGGCATGGCTGATCATGAAGGAAGTTCTGATGCTGCTGGCGATCGGCATCGCCATCGCGCTCCCCGCGGCGCTGGGCTTGACACGACTTGTGCAGAGCCAGCTCTATGGCATCAAGCCGAACGACCCGATCAGTCTCACGCTCGCCACTCTCGGGATTGCGGCGGTAGCGTTGCTGGCGGGATACGTTCCCGCCTACCGCGCCACACGCATCGACCCGATCCGCGCGCTGCGATACGAATGAGCGACTGATCCGCGCTCCCGACCGCACCGGCAGCCATGCCTCGCCTGCTGCTAAGATTCTGGCTATGGCCGAGGAACGTACATATCCGCCGAGTCCCGAATTCGTCAAGCATGCCAATGTAAAGGGAATGGAGGGCTACCGCGCGTTGTGCAAGCGCGCCGAAGAACAGCCGGCCGAATTCTGGGGAGAACTGGCCGAGAAGGAACTGTTCTGGTTTGAGAAATGGTCGAAGGCCTTCGAGTGGAACCCGCCGTTTGTCAACTGGTTCGTCGGCGGCAAGACAAATGTCTCCTACAACTGCATTGACCGGCACCTGAAGACGCACCGCAAGAACAAAGTCGCCATCCTGTGGGAAGGCGAACCAGGCGATCAGCGCATGATCACCTACCAGGAACTCCACCGCCTGGTGTCGCGTTTCGCCAACGTGCTGAAGGCGCGCGGACTGAAGACCGGCGACCGCGCCATCATCTACATGCCCATGATTCCGGAGCTGCCCGTGGCGCTGCTGGCCTGCGCGCGGCTGGGCATTATCCACAGCGTGGTATTCGGCGGCTTTTCGGCGGAAGCGCTCAAAGCCCGCATTCAGGACCTGGAAGCGCAGGTGGTCATCACCGCCGATGGGGGCTGGCGGCGCGGCAAGGAAGTCAAACTCAAACCGGCGGTGGATGACGCCGTTGCGGATTGTCCCACGGTGCGCGATGTCATCGTGTACCGGCGAACCGGAAGCGCCATCGAGATGAAAGCCGGGCGCGATCTTTGGTGGCACGAGCTCGACGAGAAAGCCAGCGAGACCTGCGAGGCCGTGCCTCTTGATTCCGAAACGCCGCTCTACGTGCTCTACACTTCCGGCACCACCGGCAAGCCCAAAGGCATCGTGCACACGACCGGGGGCTACCTTCTACAGGCCACCATGACCATGAAGTGGGTGTTCGATCTGCATGAGGAAGACACCTATTGGTGCACCGCCGATATCGGTTGGGTGACCGGGCACAGCTATATCGTGTACGGCCCGCTCTCGGCCGGGGCGACGACCGTAATGTACGAAGGCGCTCCCGATTTTCCGCAGCCCGACCGCTACTGGCGGCTCATCGAGAAATACCGCATCAACATTCTCTACACTTCGCCGACAGCGATTCGCGCGTTCGTGCGTCAGGGCGACCAGTGGCCCAATGCGCACGATCTCTCGAGCCTGCGCCTGCTCGGGTCGGTCGGCGAACCCATCAATCCAGCGGCGTGGGAGTGGTATTACAAGACCATCGGGAAAGAGCGCTGCCCAATAGTCGATACGTGGTGGCAGACCGAAACCGGCGCCATTATGATCTCGCCCATGCCCGGCGCGGTGCCGGCGAAACCTGGCTCGGGCACTCTGCCGCTGCCCGGTGTTTTGCCGGAAATCGTGGACCTGAACGGCAAGCCCGTGGAGACGAATCACGAAGGCTTTCTCATCATTCGCCGACCGTGGCCCAGCATGCTGCGCACCATCTGGCGCGATCCGCAGCGATACGAAGAGCAGTACTGGAAGCGGATTCCGGGAAATTATCTGACCGGCGACGCCGCGCGCCGCGATGCCGACGGCTACTACTGGGTGCTGGGCCGCGTCGACGACGTGATGAACGTGAGCGGCCACCGCTTAAGCACCATGGAGCTCGAATCCGCGCTGGTGCGCCACCCGGCAGTGGCGGAAGCGGCCGTCGTCGGCAAGCCGCACGAGATCACGGGCCAGAGTGTGGCGTGCTTCGTCACGCTGAAACAAGGCAATTGGAATCACGACCAGCTCGCTCAGGATCTGCGCAATTGGGTGGCGCACGAGATCGGCAGCTTTGCCAAGCCCGAGCAGATCCGCTTCACCGACGCACTGCCCAAGACGCGCAGCGGAAAAATCATGCGCCGCCTGCTGCGCGAGATCGTGACCTCGAACACGGTAGTCGGGGATGTGACGACGCTGGAAGATTTGTCGGTCGTAACGCGACTGGCGGCGCAGACGGAAGAAGAGTGATGAAGTTCGCGTTCGCGGCGTTAGCTTTCGTCGTCCAGGCTTCGGCCGCCGATCCTCCGTCGCTGGACTACGACAAGAGCAGGCCGCTCGCAATTGAAGAACGCGAAGTAGCCATTCGCGATGGCGTAAGAATTTCGCTGTTTTCCTACGCGAGTCCCAAGGGTGGCCGGGCCGATGGCATGCTCGTGAGGCCGGTCAAAGTCGAAGGAAAAACCGGAGCTATTATCTGGACGCACTCGAGCGGCTACTTCAATCAGTTGTCCGACGCTGTTTTGATGGCGCACGATGGGGCGGTGTCGCTCCTGGTCGATCCGACAGGCGGAACGCAAAGCGCAGAGGCGGCGCGTGACGCCGAGGTACAAACCATCGTCGACATCCGGCGAGCCGTGGATATTCTGGCCGCGCGGCCCGACGTCGACCCGCACCGCATCGCTTTCGTCGGGCATAGTTATGGCGCCATGATGGGCGCGGTGACAGCGGCGGTCGACAAGCGCTTCAAGGCGGCGGTGTTCGAAGTGGGCCTGCTGGGCATGAGCATCCATATCCGCACCAGTCCGCATCCGTGGGCCGCCGGCGTCCGCAAGGAGCTGGGAGACAAGCTGGAGGATTTCCTGCGCGTCATCGAACCGCTGGATGCCACGCACTTCGTCGGGCATCTGGCGCCAACGACGCTGCTGTTTCAGTCCGCGCATCTCGATCCCGGCGTACCCGATGCGGATGCCCAGAATTTCTTCGATGCCGCCAGTGAGCCGAAACAGCTGAAGTGGTACGACACGGGCCACGAAGTGCTGGACATCCAGGCCATCAGTGACCGCGCGCGATTTCTATCGACGCAACTCAATCTGCCTTCGATCGAGCCCATCCTAAAGGCGAAGATCGGCGCAAAGTAAGAGCCGTTCAGACCTCTGCCGCTTTCAGCACGGCCCTCACGGCGTCAACGCACAACGCTGCCGCATGCTTCGACTCCGCAGCGAGCCCGCTCATGGCTTCCTCGATGATTGCCGGCTGGATTTGCTCGAGTTCGGCGCGCGTCTTTCCGGTCATCCATTCCGTGAGCGCGGAGCCGGCGGCGATGGAGGCCGTGCACCCGCGTGTTTTGTAACGGACTTCGGCGGCGCGGTCGCCCTCGAAACGGACGGCCAGGCGCAGAATATCGCCGCAAACGGGATTCGAGACCTCGACCGTGACCGCGGGTGGCTCGAGATCGCCGACATTGCGCGGATTTTGAAAATGATCGAGAAGGCGCTGGCTGTACATGTGGGGCGTATGTTCCAATATTTTATGCAATTCGAACCCAGCCAGGCGTCGGGGCGGAACAGACCATGACGACAGTCGTCGCGGCGGTGATCGGGCGTGACGGGCAGGTGTTGATCGGCCAGCGCCCTGCCGGCAAACAGCACGGCCTTAAGTGGGAGTTTCCAGGAGGCAAGGTCGAGCCGGGCGAGTCGCCGGAGGGCGCGTTGCGCCGGGAGCTAGACGAAGAGCTGGGCATTCAGGCGGCGATCGGCGACCGGATCGCCGATTACGAGTACGCTTATCCGGGGCGTGAGCCGATCCGGCTGGTTTTCTTCGCGGTCGGAGAATTTACGGGAACAATGGAGAACCGCGTTTTCGAGCAAGTCCGGTGGGAAACCCGCGAGCGGCTGCCCAGCTACGATTTTCTCGAAGGCGATGTGGATTTTGTGCGGCTTCTGGCGGAAAGACACTGAAAACGTTAGAGATAGACTTTTACCAGAGTGGTTACCACGGCTTTTTGAAACGAACCCAAATAGCGGTACCCCTCGTTTTTCATCGATTTTCGAAACGAACCCAATTTTACCGGGGCAGCTTCACTTGCAGATTGCGCTCGCGGTTGAGCTTTTCGGTCAACTCGCGGTCCACAAGAGTGACCGAAGCCTGGTTGTGTACGCGCTGCGGGGTCACATAGTGCAAAGTGTCGCCTTCCACCCAATAGGCGAAAGCCGAATATATGGAGTGATCTTTGAAGGCGATCAGATAGTAATCCGTGCCTTCGTCCGCTACGTTGTCCGCTGGATTGCGCGACGGCGCTTCATAAATATGGACACCCGAGGAATCGTCGGTGTAATCGCGGATGACCGGCGTGGCGCGGTCGGGGAGGAAATTCTGATTAATGATCACCTGCGGCGTCTGCTGCGGCGGATTGACGATGGTAATGTTCGGCTGATCCTGCCCGTAACCCTGATAACCCTGAGTGTAATCGCCCAGATACACGGGATAGGCATAAGGAACGAGCAGGGGCTCACGGAAGTGGCGGAAGCGACGGCTGCCATTTATCCCGCTGACGGTGGCGCCCAGGCGGGACGCGAAGGTGGGGTCCGTGATCGTGCCCACGGGCAACTGCCCGGCGCCGGGAAAAACTACCCGTCCTGGCGCGGTCGAGCCACCTGGGAATACGGCGCTTCCGAACCCGGGAGTCGAGCTGCGTGGGCTGACCAGAGTTTGCGGCACGACGAACGACTGCGGCTGCGCGGCCGGCGGGGCAGCGGACTGTACGGAGCCGGAACCGCGATGCTGCGCAAGACCAAACGAAGCGAAAAAAATCGTCAAGCCAACCGAAGTTAGAGACTTCACCATACAGCCCCCCGACAGTTATAGCTTACACCCATGGGACGCTCTTCACCCCCGGGCCGTTGCTACATTTCTGTTACTTCGGCGCGGCAGATTTAGCAGCTGGAGGGGCGGCAGGACGCGCGGCGGCCGGTTTTGGCGCGACAATGCCCGAAGTAGTCGTACCGGTACCCGGCGCGGCGGCCGGGGCGTTTTTGTCGTAAAGCTCGATAATCTGGCGCGTGATATCGACGGTATTCGACGCGAACATCACCGGGGTCTGCGGCGAGCTGACGTCCAGAATCATCACGTAGCCGTTATCCTTGGCGTATTTGTCGATTACGGCAACAATGCGGCTGCCCAACTCGTTCATGATCTTCTGTTCTTCCTGGTCGAGCTCGGCGCGCGCGTCTTCGGTGTCGCGGTTCAGCAATTTGGTCTTCTGGTCGATGTCGCGCACCAGCTTCTGGCGGGCGTCTTCGCTCAAGGTAGTCCGGCCGCGATTCAGCTGATCCTGAAGCTGTGCAATATCGCCCTGGCGTTTGTCCAGATCGGCCTTTTTGGGATTGAAACGCGCCTGAATGTCGCTTGCGGCCTTCTGACCGTCTTTGGTGCCAACGATGGCGCTCTGGAGGTTGATGACACCGACCTTGGCGGGGTCTTCGGCCAGCGCAGGAAGCGCGAGCGCAAGCCCCACGATAGGCAAAACGAACGATGCACTCTTCACAACGGACTCCTTTACAAGAATCGATTCTGTGCCTTGCCGATTACTTCGGCGGCACCGCTGGTTTGGCAGCCGGGACCGGCGGTTTAGCGACGGGCGGCCGGGAGGCTGCCGGCGCCGGAGCCGGAGCGGAGGAAGTAGCGGGCGGCGCATTCTTATCGTAAAGCTCGATGATCTCCCGGGTGATGTCGATGGTATTGGAAGCGTACATCACGGGAGTTTGCGGCGAACTGATGTCCAGGATCAGGGTATAGCCGTTGTCCTTGGCGTATTTATCCAGCACCACCTGAATGCGGCTGAAGAGCTCGCCCATGAGTTTCTGCTGCTCCTGGTCGAGCTCGGCGCGCGCGTCTTCGGTATCGCGGTTGAGCGACTTGGTTTTCTGATCGATCTCGCGCACCAGTTTCTGCTGCGCTTCCTCGCTCAGGGTATTGCGCCCCTTGTTCAACTGGTCCTGGAGCTGGCCAAGCTCGCCCTGACGCCGGTCCAATTCCGCCTTTTTCGGATTAAAGCGCGACTGGATCTCGCCAGCGGCTTTCTGACCATCTTTTGTGCTGATGATGGCGCCCTGGATGTTGATCACCCCGACCTTGCCGGGACTCTGCGCCGGCGCCAGGAGGGCCAAGCCCAGTCCCAGGGCCGGTAAAACAAACCGTGTAGTCTTCACGAAACAAACTCCTTAAAAAAGGGCCGGGTGCCGCCCGACCATGAAACTATATTCTAATGTGGCCGGTGCATTTATTAAAACGTGCGTCCAATGGTGAACCGGAACGTGCTGCGCTTTTCAACGAAGGGATAACCCTGGCCGAAAGACGTAATCGCCCGCAGAAAAGTCTGGTTGTTGGGGAACATGGCGCGGTCCGCCACGATCGGTGGCTGCAGGAATTCCCTCACCACCTGGGGATTGTAGGCCCAATAAACGCGGAACGGGGCCTGAACCACGGGCAGCAGCACCTGCAATTCGAGACCGGTGGAGGAGCGCATATTCTGGGTGCCTGGCGCGAGCCGGACCCGGCCATCGAAAGCCGCCTGCGGGTACTTGGCGTTCAAGTCCGCCACCCGTCCGGGATTCATCTTGAGCTCGCCCGGCAAGAGGATGCGGTTGACGCCGCCATCGAAGAACAGCGCCAGGGTAACCGGGCCGAAGATGGGGATCCGGTATTCGAAGTTGCCGATCAACTGCGTGTCGCCGCCCGGCGTGATGAGCTGATAGGTCGGAATGTTCATGGTGGCGTTGACCGTCGTCTGGACGCCATTGACGATGAACTTCTGCGTTCGCGGAGTGCCATCGTTGTTATAGACGGGAACGCTGGCCTCGCTGGCCACGTACGCGATGGGGGTAATACCCCAGATTTCGAAGCCGCGGATGTCCTGCTCGCCACCGATGAACGTGCGCGCAAACGGGGGCGCCACCTTGCCGCCGTAGCCGGTGAGCATCGAGCCCATAAAATGGAACGCCAGAATGTGGCTTCGACGCAGCGGGTTGGGCTTGAAATACTTGAAATCGATTGTCGGCCGGACGGTGTTAACGTTCCCGCCCAGGAAGCTGCCGGCGAACTGGGTGGAGATAAATAGACTGCGACCGGCGGAGGGCGTGATGGGATGGTTCACGGTGTTGTAGCTATAAGACGGCGTAATCGAGCTAGTCTTGATGCCGACCAGCGAGTTCGGTCCGTTGACGCCCTGGAAGTTGATGTAGGTAAAATACTGTGTCGCGGCGCCCGGGCCCGGTACGATGCGGGAATCGTCGAAACCGTAGGTGATGCCGACGCGGGCGAAGCTGCGACGCAGCATTTTGCTGGCTGAAGAGTTGAAGCCGTGGCCGTTCTGGACGTAATTCAGCTGGTTCCGCGTGCCGAGCGCCTGGTAGAGCGGGATGAGATTCTGCCCGGAGAGAATCGAGGCCTCGCGGGCCTGATCGAAATTGAACCGGCGCAAGTAGACGGTGGCGCCGACCTGTATGGGCTTGTCCAGGAAATAAGGCTCCGTAAAGCCCAGGCTGACATCGCGCAGCCTGGTGCCGAGCTGGGATTCGAGCGACAGCGTTTCCCCCAAGCCGAGGAAGTTGTTGGTTGCATAGTTGAACCCGACAAAGCTGCCGGCGATGCCCGAAACACCGCCGTTCAGGCCGATTGAATTTTTGCCGCGCTCTTTCACCTTGAGCGTGATGTCGACGGTGTTGCTTTGCGTGTTTCGCTGAATGGTGGCGGCTTCTTCCGCTTTGAGAACTTCGAAGTAGCCGAGCTGGTTGAGGCGCAGGATGCTCAACTCCCACAGGCGGCTGTTGTAAATGTCGCCCTCATCGAGCAGAATTTCGCGACGGATCACTTTATCGCGGGTGGTGGTGTTGCCGCTGAAGTCGATGCGGCGAACGAAAAATTGTTTGCCCTCATCAGCGGTGAGCGTGAGGTCGATCTTGTCGGTGCCCGGGAGGGGATCGAACGAAGGCTCCGGCACGAAATCTATGTAGCCGAATTCGCCATATAGCTTCTTCATCTGCTCGATGCCCTTGCGCAGCTTGGCGGTCGAGAAAACATCGCCCTCATTCATCTGGAACACGTTCTTCTGCAGAAAGTCCGTGGTGCGGAATAATTTGATGCCCACGAAGTTCATCTTATTCAGATGCATCAGCTGGCCTTCTTCGATGGGAATGGTAATGTCGGCCGCTTTGCCGGGCTTATTCGGCTTGAACAGCGGAATGTGCAAACCCTGGCCGCCGGTATCGCGGAGCGTAACCGCATGGTCGAGCACGTGGACCGTAAAGTAACCCTTGTCCTGATAGAACTGGCGGATGCGTTCCTTGTCTTCTTCCAGTTTGGAGGAATCGAACGTTTTTGCGAAGAGATCTTCGAAGAAAATCGAATACGGAATGCCGATGGGGTGGAGGTTCTTCATCGCGCGGATGACGACGCGGTCGTTGAATGCCTTGTTCCCCTGGATGTCGATCGTCCCGACCTTCACTTTCGGCCCTTCGTTCACATTGAACGTGACTTCGAGCGAGGATGGCGGAATCTGGCGGAGCTCCGGATCGACGGTAGCGAATTGGCGTCCGCGCTCCGCGAGATACTCTTTCAGCACCACCGCGGCGCGCTGTACTTTGTTCGGATCGTACTGCGACTCGACGCTCAAGCCGACTTTACGCTCTTTGAAGCGGTCCAGCACCTCGGAGACAGTCACCGACTTCATGTTTTCGTACTTGATGGTGCGGACCACACGCCGCTCCACCAGGACATAGCGCAGGATGATACCGGTTTTCCCTTGCTCGGTTTCGAGGCGAATGTCATCGAAGCGGCCGGTGTTCCATAGCAACATGAAATCGCGATGCATAGCATCTTCGTTATAGATATCGCCCTTCCGGGTGCCGATGATGGAGCGAAGGAAATCCTGCTGGACGCGACGCGCGCCACGGAATTCAATCGATTCGATCACGTTACCGGCAGGCGCGGGCCCTTCGGGCGCGTTAGGCTTGGGGGCTTCCAGTTGCGGCTGGCCGGGCTGCTGTTGCGCGGGTGGCTGTTGTGCGGGTGGCTGAGGTTGAGCGGGCGCCGCTGTGGGCACGGTTTCGAAAGGATTGG